>CAYPIW010000219.1:0-18355 GCA_964410925.1 uncultured Desulfobacteraceae bacterium | reverse complement strand
ATTGAAAAGTTTCCTGATGATTTTATGTTTCAATTGACCAAAGAGGAATCCGAAAACTTGAAATCGCAAATTGCGACATCAAGTTCCAGCTGGGGTGGCCGTCGGAAACTCCCATTTGTTTTCACGGATAAATTGAAAAAGAAATAAAATGAATTCGCAGAACATGCTGCTGGTAAGGACGCGTAAAAAATGCGCGCCTCACAGCAGCGGTTATATTTATCAGCAAAAAAATCTTGCATTTTGTTCCTACACTATTTACAATGTATTACATTAAAATACATTGGAGGTGATGTATGAGCACAGCAATTTCAGTAAGAATACCAGACCAACTCGCATCAAAACTAACCGAAATTTCAAAGGAAACAGAAAGGCCAAAGTCTTTTCACATCCAAAAAGCTCTGGAGGCCTATTTAACCGAACTCGCCGACATTCAGGTAGCCATTGATCGATTACATGATACATCTGACCCTGTTATTTCCATCGAAGATATAAGGAAAGAGCTTGAGCTATAAAATCGCGTTCAAAAAGTCTATTTCTCGAGACCTGAAGAAATTAAGCAAAGATGATGCGAAAAGAATTCTGGATAAAATAGAGCAGGATCTACCTGAAAAAGCGGATACTTTTCCTTTATTAACAGGTAAATTCGAAGGCTTACGGAAGTTTAGAATCGGGGACTATCGAGTCATTTACACCATTATTGAAAACACGGCTCTTGTTCTAAGAATTAGCCATAGGCGGGATGGCTACAGATAAAATATAACATCCGCCTGGACCAGTCGGTATGAAAATCGCGGTTTACAGTAAAAGGCAGTAGTAGTCCGACCCTTATCAGGGCCGCTGCTCAGGTGGGACGTTCGCATCCAACTATAGAATATACCAATCATGGCGATATATAATGGGCATTAACGATTACTTGAATTTAAAGAAAGTTTATTGTAAATTATAACAATTGAAACAGGAGGTGATAGATAATGGCCATATCTGTGGACGAATTGGCAACAAAAGCAATGGCGCTCTCAGGAGAATCAAGAGCTCTGTTAGCTGAGAAGCTTGTTGAAAGTCTCGACCAGGAATCGGTTAATAAAATCTGGTTAGCTGAGGTAAAAAAACGTCGTGACGAAGTGCGAGATGGCCGAGTCAAACCAATACCTGGAACTGAAGTAATGGAAAATGTTCGAAAACTTATAGACAGATGAACAGCTTCTCATTTCATCCAGAGGCGCATTCTGAATTTAAAGATGCGACTGTTTATTATTATGAAAAAAGCCCATCTTTGGCATCAGCATTCTACACTGAAGTAGAAAATGCAATCCAAAAAATAGTTGAAAAACCAGATCTGTATCGTCTTATAGATGAAGATGTCCGACGTTGCATGACCAAGCGTTTCCCTTATGCTATTCTTTATACCATCGAAAAAAATTATATTTTAATTCTGGCTGTCATGCATTGCAGTCGTGAACCATCATACTGGAAACACAGGCTTTCGTAAAACTACGAATGCGAAATCATTAAACAAGGACAGGCTGTTTAGTTCTCCGAATCGACCTTCAGAAGTTCGCAGTCTTTATTCTTTTAAAACCCTTTGGCAGCGGGCATCGCCTGCCTGTTAATCTTTCGTTAAATAAAAAAATCCCGATGAAAATTATCAACCTGAAATTAATTCGAACCAATGATACCGACCAATCATGAAAAAAATGCCATAAACGTTGCATCCCGTCTTAAAAGAATGGCCGAAACGCAGCCCTATAAAAAGGCGGTTGTTTATCCGGCAGGCCGGGATCATTATGGCAGAGTTGCATATTCTCACCTTACCTTTCTGCAACTCGACCGAGAATCCGACTGTCTGGCCCACGGGTTTGAAAAAACAGGCATCACGCGCGGCATCCGTACTATTTTGATGGTAAAACCCGGCCTGGAATTTTTTAGTATCATATTTGCACTGTTCAAAACCGGGGCGGTTCCGGTTGTTGTAGACCCCGGAATGGGAATACGCCGGATGGTCGGCTGTTTTAAACAAGGCCGGCCCCATGCATTTATCGGTATTCCTTCCGCTCATATGCTTCCAGCCTTTTATCCGAAATATTTCAATACCGTAAAAACATGGATTACTGTGGGGCGGCGATATTTTTTGAGGGGGATTACGCTTAACCGGGTCCGTCAGGTTCCCTGGAGACCCTATACAGCGGCTCAAACCGGCCGGGATGAGACGGCCGCCATCCTGTTTACCACTGGCAGCACCGGGCCGGCCAAGGGTACAGTATACACTCATGGCAACTTTGATGCTCAGCTCCGTCATATAAAATCCCACCTGGGCATTTCTACAGATGAAATCGATCTTTCCACATTTCCGCTTTTTGCACTATTTTGGCCGGCACTGGGAATAACGTCGGTAATACCGGACATGGATCCCACGAAACCGGCACGGGTAAACCCCGATAAAATCATTGAAGCTATTTCAAACCAGGGGGTTACCAGCATGTTCGCATCACCTGCCCTGTTAAATCGCGTCGGCAGATACGGCAGACAAAAAAACATAACGCTGCCGTCTTTGAAAAGGGTAATTTCGGCCGGAGCACCGGTAACACCATCTGTTATCAAGCAGTTTGCCTCCATGCTGTGTGGAAATGCCGAGATTCATACGCCATACGGCGCCACTGAAGCCGTGCCCGTCATATCTATCTCGAGCAATGAAATCCTGTCTGAAACCAGAAGATTAAGCAAACAAGGGTTTGGGATCTGCATCGGACGTCCCATTAACGATATAGACGTGCGAATTATCAAAATCAGTGACCATGCCCTTGACAAATGGTCAACCGACCTTGTGGTTAAAGATACCGAAATTGGCGAAATAACGGTGAGAGGGGACCTGGTGACCCGACATTATTTTGAACGACCCGAAGCAGATGAACTTTCTAAGATTAAAGACGGCAATACGGTCTGGCACCGGATGGGTGATCTCGGATGGATGGATTCAAAGGGAAGGATATGGTTCTGCGGTCGCAAAAGCCACCGCGTGACCACTGGAGAAACGACGCTTTATACCATTCCCTGCGAGGCGATCTTCAACAATCATCCTATGGTGTTTCGAAGCGCCCTTGTAGGGATAGGCCCTTTGCATCGACAAAAACCGGTGATATGCATCGAATTGAAATATAAAAAAAACAAGGCTAAAAAAAAGAAAATTGAAAAAGAACTTTTTGAGCTTGCACAGCAAAATGAATTGACAAAAAACATTGACAGCATATTGTTTTGCAGGTCGTTTCCGGTAGATATCCGCCATAATTCAAAGATTTTCCGTGAAAAACTGGCAATATGGGCAGAAAAGAAATTAAGTTAATGAAAAATGATCCATCAATACAAGCACCCCCTCCCTTAAAAGTTCTGGTCACAGGAGGGAGCGGTTTTTTGGGCAGCGCTATTGTAAGACTGCTTACGGAAAGAAAATATCATGTCCGAAGCTTTTCCCGCAACCGTTCCCCCGAACTTTCATCCATGGGCATTGAACAGGTACAGGGCGATATATGCAATAAAACGTCCATTGAACAAGCATTACAAGGCGTGAACCTTGTTTTTCATACCGCAGCAAAAGCCGGAATCTGGGGGGATTATTCCGACTACTACAAAACGAATGTAACCGGCACCCAAAACGTTATTGCCGGCTGTAAAAAACATCATATCTCAAGGCTGATTTATACAAGTTCGCCCAGTGTTGTCTTTAACGGTTCAGACATGGAGGGGGTTAACGAATCTGTTCCTTATCCGGCAACGTATCATGCGTATTATCCGCAAACAAAGGCCATTGCCGAACAGGTTGTCATCAAGGCCGCTGGCCAGGGGTTAATGACAATTATTTTGAGGCCTCATTTGATATGGGGACCCGGGGATAAACATTTTGTCCCAAGGATTATCGCAAGAGCGAACCGCCTCGTAAGAGTAGGTAACGGTAAAAACCTTATAGACACGGTTTACATAGACAATGCTGCGGAAGCCCATATTCTGGCTGCGGAGGCATTGGAAAAGAACCCCAAACTTTGCGGAAATATCTATTTTATCAGCCAGGGTGACCCGGTTCCTTTATGGGATATGATAAACCATATTCTAAAGGCAGCGGGTCTTGCTCCTGTCAGGCGTTCAATGACCCGCACCATGGCGTGGATGATCGGAGGGATGCTCGAATTGGCTTACCGAAGCTTTAATATTACCAAAGAGCCCCGGATGACGCGTTTTCTGGCAGACGAACTCGCAAAAGCTCACTGGTTCGATATCAGCGCTGCCGGAAAAGACTTGGGATATGCCCCCCGGATCTCCATAAAAGAAGGCCTTCACCGCCTTGAAAGCTGGCTTCAGAACAAACAGTCAGGGTAACGTTCGATTCCGGTTTTTCCAGATAAAGCAAACAAAAAAGGCATCCCATCTTGTTTCAATGAGATGCCTTTGATAACATGATTGTTTTATAAACTAAGCTTTTTGAACGTTTTTTGCTGACGGTCCGCGGTCGCTCTGTTCCACGTCAAAAGTCACCCGTTCTCCTTCAGCAAGGGTTTTGAACCCTTCCATGTTAATGGAAGAATAATGGACAAAAATGTCCGTACCGTCTTCCTGCTCAATAAATCCAAACCCTTTTTTGTCACTGAACCACTTCACGATCCCGTTTGCCATAATTCTGACCTCCTTTTAAATCCTCTCAATTGTAGTCCCAAGCTTCAGGTCGTCACGCCGACAAAGGGAAAAATCCTTTAGAGCGAAATCAACCCGCAAAAACCGCCGGGCCTTCATCATACTTATAAACCAATAAAATGCTCTTTTTGCAAATGTCAAGGCAAATGTCAAGGCAAAATAGTTCCCGAACCGGCTCATGTCTCAAAATTAAGCGATATATGCCAAGGCTCAACTCAACGCGTCGGTTGTTTCTTTTTGAAGCCATGATTTGCGCCCGGATGTCATTGCTGCAAGCGCAAAAATTTCAAGTTGAACCAGAGGAAAGGATCGCTGCAATGATAATAAACAGCGTTTTGTTTTCCCTGATTAAGGCTTCGATCTTCTTTTGTTTTAACATCTTTTAAGAAGCGAGATTATTCTTTGGGATGGCACTCGATGCAAGCGGTAGGGCCGGTTTTAGGCAGCTTCGCTTCATGAGTCGTAACCGACATTTCCATTTTTTCTCTCTTGATTTTTATTTCTTTATGACACCCGATACAGCTTTGATGAAAGGCGTATTTGTAATACTTTATGCCCGTATCCGTATAACTCAGGTATTTTGTAGGCTTTTCCGGTGACTTGAGCAGATCATGGCAATTTGAAGTTGTACAATTGGTAATTTTGGCATTCCCTTCCCATTTATGATGACAGGTTCGGCAATCATAAAGAAAATGCCTGGAATGATTGAATTCAACAGGAGACCTCTTCTGGTCCACGGACGCATCCGGCTCAAGTACGATAACCCCCATGGGTACAAGCATAACCTCCTTATTTTGCTCACTATATCCTTCATTCTGACCGGCGACTTCAAGAGATGTCCCAAAAACAAAAACCATAATCATACACAATACACCGATTCGTATTCTACGCATCCTTTTCCTCCTCATAATGAAGCAAAAAAAAATTTGCCCTATATTATCTTTCTAATTAAAAATTTCAATAAAAAAATGGCTGTCCGTCTCTTTTTTTTATATGCCATGGATTTCTTATTATTATAAATTCCGGCTATACTGCTTATAGTTACTTGACAAAAAGTTTCAACTCAGGTAAGGGGAAAAAAGCCTGCTCTAAACAGACGCGAAAAAAGTTGTTTAAGTTTTAAGTAGTTAATCAACCGAGGATCATGGGACCTTTGTAAAAGGTTCCATCATAAAGGCCATAATGAACCTAATGTTTTGGTGGTGGTGGCGAAGTTAATGAAGCTTGCTCACCATTGTGAATAAAAAAAAAATTTTATAGCTGTGAGAAGCTTCGTGAATCGAGACAGAAGTAGCTCATAGCTCTTTTGATTTAAAAGCCGGTGCTTCTTCTCAGAACACCGGTTTTTTTACTCTAACTTCATAATATGGAAATCCTTTTTTAGAATGGCAAAGCCGCCCGATTCGCAGTCGAGAGGCTTGCAGGCAGGTGTTCAATAAAATCGCGAAGCGATTGTTTAACTGGAGGCGTTTACTATGAGTTTTATTCCTTATGATTTGAACGACGACAAATTAAAAAAAATCCAGCATGAAGGTCTGAAATGGACGGTCAGCCACGCTTACAATAATTCACCCTTTTATAAAAACAAATTGGACACTGCAGGCATACGACCCTCAGATATCCGGTCGCTTAAAGATATCGAACACCTTCCCTTTACCGATAAAGACGATTTACAGCAAGAATACCCTTTCCCTTTGAGGGCAGCGCCTTTTGAAGATATTGTCCGCATTCATGCGTCTTCAGGCACCACCGGAAAACGCAAAGTGCTCTGCTACACGCAAAAAGATATTGATGTATGGGCTGATATATTTGCCAGATGCTATGAGCTTGCGGGCTTAACCCGGGAAGATCGTGTGCAGATCGCCGTGGGCTATGGCTTATGGACTGCAGGTGTGGGGTTTCAGGCGGGATGTGAACGGTTCGGAGCCATGGCAGTGCCCTTAGGGCCTGCAAACGCAGAAATGCATTGTGAAATGATGGTAGACATGCAAACCACTGTTTTCTGTTCCACGGCATCCATGGCCCTGCTCATGGCAGAGGAAATTCATAAACGTAATCTTTTATCCAGAATCAAAGTTAAAAGGATCATCCTCGGGGCGGAGCGCCACAGTGCGTCAATGCGAGCACGCATCAAGGAACTCATGGATGTTGAGCATATTTTTGATATTTACGGGCTCACCGAACTTTATGGGCCGGGCACGGGCCTCGACTGCAGCCGTCACCACGGAATCCATTACTGGGCAGACCATTTTATTTTCGAGATTCTTGACCCGGAAACACTAAAACCGGTTCCCTTCGGCCAACAGGGAGAACTGGTTGTTACCACTTTGAGAAAGGAAGCAAGTCCTCTGATTCGCTACCGAACACATGACGTTACACGCCTTTTTAATCAGAAATGTCCCTGCGGTGTGCCCTTACCCATGCACGACCGGATCCTCGGCCGTACGGATGATATGTTTATATACCGGGCGGTGAATATCTATCCGAGCCAGATCGATCATGTGCTGAGCCGGGTGGACGGGATTGGCAGCGAATTTCAGATACATCTCAAACAACGGGAAAGCGGACGGGATATGATGCTTATCAAAGTTGAGCGGGAAGCCAATACCGGAAACGCAAATGATATGCAGTTGGCCGAACGTCTGGAAACGGAAATCCGACGCAAAATACTGGTGAGATGCCGGGTGGAGATTCTGGACCATGGGGAGCTGCCTCGCACGGAGCGAAAGAGCCAGAGAGTGTTTGACTATAGGAATAACAGTACAAATGGAACTTAGATTTTTTATTATCAAAATGTATTCTACCATTTATAATAAAGACAAAGCCAAGCGCCTTCCACATTCGACGTTCGATGTTGAACGTTCGATGTTCGATGTTCAAATTGTTGCATCTGAAATTACGACGAAACTTTCATATCATGGTGAAATTATGTATACAGGTCAGGAGTTCTGAATTGAGGAGTGCCTTTTATTGTGAGCAATTCCAATTATATCCTTGAACTAAAAGATATATCAAAAAACTTTGGAGGGTTACAGGCCATAAACCGCCTGTCCTTCCGGGTTGAAAAAGGTTTGATCTTTTCCATTATTGGCCCAAATGGTGCCGGAAAAACCACCGCCATTAACCTGATTACGGGGATATATCCTCCCGGTTCCGGCGATATGTTTTTCGAAGGCCAAAAGCTGATTAAAAAAAATCCTTATCAGGTGGCCCAAATGGGGATCGGTAGAACTTTTCAGAATATCCAGGTCTTCCGGAATATGACGGTTCGAGAAAATGTCATGGTGGGACGACATACCAAGAGCCATTCCGGATTTTTAAGGTGCCTTCTGCGTACGCCTAAGGTGTGGAAAGAAGAGAAAATTATTCGGGAAAAAACCGATGAAACACTAAAATTTTTAGACCTTGATTCAAAGGCGGATCTGCGTGTGACCAGCCTTTCCTATGGAGATCAAAAACGGGTGGAAATTGCCCGAGCATTGGCGATGGAACCCAGACTTCTTTTTTTGGATGAGCCGGTGGCCGGACTTAATTTGCAAGAAACAAAACAGATGTCCCACATAATTCTGAAAATCAGGGAAAAAGGGATAACCGTTATTCTGGTGGAACATGATATGAATCTGATAATGGGCATCTCTAATATTATTACGGTGCTGAATTACGGGGAAAAAATAGCAGAGGGGAGTTCTAAGGAGATACAAAACAATTCTAAAGTCATTGAGGCCTACTTGGGGAAGGAGTTTTAAACGGTTGTGCTTAAAATAGACGGCATCAGTTCCCACTACGGAGGGGTTCAAGCGCTTGATGAGATTTCTCTTGTTCAGGAGGAAGGAGAAATTTTGGCTTTGATCGGTGGAAACGGTGCCGGCAAAACAACGCTTTTAAACCTTATTTCCGGGATCATCAGGCCATCTAAGGGTAAAATAGTATTTAAAGGAGAAAATATCGTATCTTTTTCTCCGGAAAGAATCGTTGAGCTGGGGATCATCCAGGTTCCGGAAGGAAGGCATCTTTTTGGGCCGTTAACGGTCCGGGAGAATCTCGAACTTGGGGCCTATCGGAGGAGAGGAAAGGAGAATAAGAAAGAAATATCAGAAGATTTTAAATACATATTACAGCTTTTTCCTGTTCTTGAAAAACGGTTGAATCAACGAGCGGAAACCCTTAGCGGAGGAGAACAGCAAATGTTAGCCATGGGCAGGGGGTTGATGGGAAAACCGGTCCTTTTGCTCCTGGACGAGCCCTCTCTGGGTCTTGCACCGTTGGTGGTTCAGGAAATCATCTCTGTTATTGAAAGACTCAGAAATAAGGGAACCACCACTCTTCTGGTAGAACAGAATGCAAGGGCGGCTCTTAAAATATCTGATCGAGCTTATGTGCTGGAAACCGGAAAAATTCGGCTCCATGGGATTGCCTCTGATCTTCTTGAAACCGTAGAAGTAAAAAGAGCCTATCTTGGACAGGATTCTTAAGCGCTTAGAATCGGTTTGCGGAGTTGTTGAGGTAGTGAAAATTACAAATAACAACGCCCAAATAACAAAAGAAACACAATAACCAAAATTCAAAATTCGAAACCTAATGATTTTGAACAAAGGCAAAGAAGGGGGGTGAAACATTTTATATATCACAGGCGCAAAAGTGGCTACCCAAATTCATCGGTTCTCTGGTTGTAAATTTTGTGCTTTTTGCGGCAAAACTTTTTCCATTCCGCCACTAAGGGCACCAAGGTACGAAGAAAGAATAATAAATATTTCCTTTGTGTTTTAGTGTCTTTGTGGCAAATATTTTTGGTTCCGGCCTGTCCGCTTTACTCCGTTTGTCAGGAGGACGGAATCGTCCGGGTTAGGAGAGAAAAAATGAAAAGAAAAAATTTGATGATCGCTGTAGGAACTCTGGCTGTCAGTTTTATGTTGGGTTCACCACTCTGCTTTAGTGCTGAACCCATTAAAATTGCGGGTATTTTTGCTCTAACCGGCCGTGCCGCTCATATTGGAACATCCCAGCGGGATGCCGTAATACTCGCCATAGATGGAGTAAATGAAAAAGGAGGCATCAATGGCCGCATGCTGGAAATGGTGATGGGAGATACGGAGAGCAACCCCACCAAAGCGGTCATGGCCCTGAAAAAAGTTTTGGAATCCCAAGACATAGTGGCCATAATCGGACCGACACTTACCGGAACAGCTATGGCCATGAGGGGATTCATAGAAGAGGAAAAGATTCCAACCTTCATGCATTCGGGAGGAGATGTTATCTTGATGGCTCCTCTGGATAAAGAGGACCCAAACTCGTTACCCAAATGGACCTTTAAATCTCCGTATAAGGCTTCGGATGCAATCGGTAAAATTTGCCAGTATATGAGCAAAAACGGCATCAAAAACATAGGATTTCTCTATTCCAACGAAGGATTCGGAAAAGACGGTCTCAAGAACGTTATGGTCCAAGCGCCCAAGTATGGCGTAACGGTTGCTGTCCAGGAGGCTTTTCAACCCAAGGATATTGATATGACCGCCCAATTGACCCGCATCAACGCCAAAAACGTTGATGGAATCATCGCCTGGACCGTGGGTCCCGCCATGGGAATCATTGCCAAAAATGTCAAACAGTTGGGGATTAAGGCGCCTTTGTTTGAATGCCACGGCTCCGGAGATCCTATCTTCTGGATGGTCGCCGGAGAGGCCGGAGAGGGTGTAATGATGCCTTCTACCAAAATTGTGGTAGGAGATCAACTTCCCGACACCGATATCCAAAAAAAGAAAATTCTAGACTATGTAAAGGCGTATAAAGAAAAATTCAACCATGAACCGGGAACAATGGTCGCCTATGGAGCGGACGCAGCCTTCATCGTTATTGATGCCATTAAGAAGGCCGGCCCGGACAGGGCTAAAATCCGGGATGCTATCGAAAACACCAAAGGCTACGTGGGGATCAGCGGAATTTACAATATAAGTCCTCAGGATCATAACGGATTATCAATGGAAGACATTGTTATGATCAAGGCCACCCAGGGGAGCTGGAAACTGCTTGATTAGAAGGTTGATGCGTTTCAACTCTTCCCTCCGACAGACCCAAGGGTTGCGGGAGGAACCAGAGCAAACGCATTTGATTTTGGTACAGCGCAGCGACGGCGGGTATCTCCTGGAAAGATAAACCCGCCGTCGCGATGTGTTCTCCCTGTATTGGGATTCAAATGCGTTTGCCTTGCGGGAGGGAAGCGTACAGGTTGATATTTATGGATTTTTCACAACAAATCGCTCAGTATATCGTTACCGGTTTGACCATTGGCGCTATTTACGCCATTGTGGCCATGGGATTCAATATCATCCATAACGCCACCGGAATTGTTAATTTTGTACAGTGTGAATTCATATCCCTTGGCGGCATGTTTATGTATACCCTGGTGGTTCTTCTCAAAATTAAACTGATTATTTCCTTTTTTATATCCACGGCAGGGGTTGCCCTCATCGGAGCTCTCATAGAAATAGGACCCATACGACATGCCCGGTCAAAAGAGATCATCATTCTTATTTTTTTGACAATCGGACTGTCAGAAGTTCTTCGGGGAACCGCTCAGGAGGTCTGGGGGACCGACAATGTCAGCGTTCCCGCTTTCTCCGGTGAAAACCCGATCCATCTCCTGGGAGGGAGCACCATAGTGCCTCAGCATATCTGGGTCTTTGCGATTACCGTGATAGTCATGCTGATGCTTCATTATTTTTTTAAAAAAACATTAATGGGAAAGGCCATGCGGGCAACAGCGGTGAATCGAAAAGCGGCTGCCCTGGTGGGTATTTCGGTGAATCGTATCACCCTTTTCTCCTTTGCCTTCAGCGGCGCCTTGGGTGCCATAGCCGGGATAATAATAGCGCCGATTTCCACCACGTCTTATGATACGGGAATCATGCTGGGACTGAAGGGGTTTGCCGCGGCTATTCTCGGCGGATACGGAAACTTCGCAGGTGCAATACTGGGTGGTATAATCCTGGGTCTTTTGGAATCACTGGGTGCGGGCCTGATATCCTCTCAATATAAAGACGCCATCGCATTTTTCGTCCTGCTTTTGGTTCTTTTTCTGAAACCTACGGGAATCATGGGGTACGGGGAAGCGGAAAGAGTTTAGAGTAAATTTTTCATAAACAATGAACACTCTGTTGAAGCAAAAAGACATTCTCGCTTTCGGAGCACTGGCACTTAGTATTATTCTTCTTCCGCTGTTTGTGGAAAGCAAATATTATTTCATTGTTCTGAATGTAATCGGGCTCAATACCATTGTGGTTGTGGGGCTGAACCTGCTGATAGGATTTGCCGGACAGATTTCATTGGGCCATGCTGCGTTTTACGGCCTGGGAGCCTACTTCTCGGGGATACTCACCGTAAACTATGGATTCCCTTTATGGCCGGCCATGCTGGTGGGAATGCTGGCCACGGGAGCTGTTGCATATCTGATCGGGTATCCGTCCTTAAAGCTCCGGGGACACTATCTGGTAATGGCCACTCTGGGATTCGGGATTATTATCAACATCCTCATGGGTGAGCTGGAGCAGTTTACCGGCGGGCACGACGGTTTGATGGGGATACCGCCACTCACTATGGGCGGATTGACCTTTGATAGTGATCTGAAAAATTTTTACCTGATCTGGACCTTTGTTTTTTTGTTCATGGTGGCGGCCAGAAATCTCCTTAACTCCAGGGTGGGCAGGGCGTTACGCGCCATATCCGGCAGTGAAGTAGCTGCAAACTCCCTGGGAGTTAATACCGCCGATTACAAAGTAAAGGTTTTTGTCTTGAGCGCCATGTTCGCATCCATCTCCGGAAGCCTTTATGCCCACTACATTACCTTTATCAGCCCCGGTTCTTACGATTTCTATTATTCTATCCAGGTCGTGACCATGGTTATTGTCGGAGGGATGGGAAGTCTTTGGGGGTCGCTCTTAGGTGCCGGAGTTCTTACCTGTATTTCCGAAGCACTCCATGTTGCAAAACAGTATCATATCATTGCATATGGTGTTTTTCTCTGTCTGGTGATCATGTTTCTGCCGGAAGGAATCCTCATGGGCATATATCATTTATTTTTAAAAGCAAAGGCACAAAAACATATCAGGAATGCCAATAGGCCGTAACTAAAAAAAAATATTTTTTATTTTTTTAAAAAAAAGCTTGATTAGTCGTTTTAATTCTGTTACCAGACGTCCGAAAAAAAAATTTATTTTTTTTGGATTGACTGTTTTACAGCCTGGGTCGTAACCCGATAACTTGTGTGAGAAAATGTAGCCTCCCACTGATGCGGCCCAGGCATTTTTTTATCCTCCGGTTATTCGAACCCTGAACCTGCTGAGAGGTACATTTATTCTGACAATGTGCAGAAATTCTGCATATAAATTTTTATTTAAGGTTATTTTTTAAATTTTTCCCGATAAGCCGGAATTTCTATCATCGGCGGCCTCTCGTTCCCTTCTATTTTAAAAACATCCGGTTTGTACTCGTCTTTTATCAGATTATATTGTATCATTTCATCGGAAAGACCTTCTTTGATATCTATTAGCCCTAATTTTATTTTGCGATTGATAAATGTCATAAGAATAACAAACGCCATTTTCCCCAATGCCCTTGTATCCCGATTTCTGTGAATCCGCCTGTCAAGATCAACCTGAGCAATGACGTCCAGTCCCCATTTTTCATAAATATCCAGAATCATACTGGTTTCAACTCCGTACCCTATGGGGAAGGGAATGGTTTCATATATTTCTCGAAAGCCGGCATATTCACCCGATAACGGCTGTAAAATCTGTGTGAGTTCCGGAAAAAAAAGAGAAAAAAGGGGCCTAATCACAAGTTCGGTGACTCGACCGCCGCCGGTGGGCCTGATTTTACTTTTTCCGATAGCAATCGGTCTGTCATAAAAGGCCTTTACGTATTTAATATTATCAAAAAGAATAAGGGGCCCTAAAAGGCCATATACAAACCTGTGATGAATATTTTTTATGTCTGCATCAATGTAAACGATGATATCCCCCTTAGTAACATAAAGGGCTTTCCAGAGATTTTCACCTTTGCCTCTGAACGATTCAAGATCAGGTAAAATTTCCGTTGCCTTATAAACATCGGCGCCAAATGATCTGGCAATTTCTCTGGTTTTGTCTGTTGATTCGGAATCGATGACAACAATCTCATCCAGTAGAGGATAGCGGGTCATCAACTCTGATTTTACTATCAGAATTTCTTTTGCTATGGTCTTTTCTTCATTTAACGTCGGCAGGCATAGAGAAATTTTCAGATTTTTTCTTCGTTTTCCCTCTACAAGCCGATCCAGATCGCTAAATTCAGAATAATGGAATGTATTTTTTTCAAGCCAGGTACTCTTCATCGCATACCCCGTTGTCAATGGCCATAATTACTCCGACAATCTGTGCAATCCCTTTAAACATGGGTTCAATTTCGGCTGTGGCATTAATATGTTGATGATTTTCTCCCCGGGTAATTCCCAGGGTGACCGACGGTATCTTGTGTGAAAGAAAAATTGAAAGTTCGGATTCACTGGGTTCGCTTATGGGGGGTATCTCAAGTTTTCTCATAACCTCTACCGTGCTTTTTACCAAAGGATGATTAAATTGTAATCTTGCCGCATTAATATTGCTCAACGTTTTCAGCTTCAGATCAACTTCATATTCGTGACGGATACCTTCTAAAATATCTTTGATATCGTTAAAAATCGATTTTACCATTTTGTCGGAGTTGCTTTGGATCTCAAAGCCAAGTCTTGCATCAGAGGCGATCATACCGTGCTTGAAGCCACCCGAAATTCTCCCGATAATTACCCTTGAGCGGGGTCTTTGAGGCAAACGCAACTTTAAAATCTGATTGATCACCTCATTTAATATCAGAATCGCATTGGGTTTGAATTTGTGTTCCCATCCACTATTTGCAGCAATGTTGCAGTCAACTTCGCATCGAATCATACCGTCAGCGTAATAGTTAATTCTTCCGAGATCATAACTTTCAATGCACACAGCACCTCTTATGGGAGTGCTCCATGTTTTTAAAAGGTGCCGGATGCCTCTAAGGTTTCCTTTGCCTAAAGATTGTATAACGCCTGCCAGGACAATGTCGGATTCAAAACACAAGTTTAGTTTCCTGAAAATTTCCGGTAATGAGACCAGGACACCGACGCCAATGGAATTTTCCGTAACTCCGGCACCGATTATCGAATTTTCCTTGATGGTATAATAATGGTCGATGTCTGTTCCCCAAATCGTATCAAGGTGCGCAACCACAAAGATAGGAGGCCTTGTTTCGGATGTCCCCTTGATAATGCCGATGGGATTTCGGTAACCGTCGGTCGTGCATTCATCAACACGGAAATCGGCCAGTCTCTCCATAAAAATACTGGTGCGTCTTTTCTCTTTAAACGTGGGCGCAGGTATCTGACCGATCAATACGATGTTGGTAATAATAGTCTCTTTGATGGATTTGATGGTATCGACAAATGCGGGAAGCTTGTCAAGATAGCTGTCCATGTTGACTCCATTGAAACGTGTTGGGTGGTTGTATATGAATAAAAATACACCAAAACATAGGGTGGGGCAATATGTCAATATGCCTTTGTACTGTAATGCTGTTTGATGGCCTCGCATAACCCCGGTATGGTAAAAGATTCTGCAATAATGTGGATATCAAATCCCAGATCACGTGCGGTATCGGCGGTGACAGGGCCAATGCATGCAACAGTAACATCCTGCATCAGGCTTTTGAGATTCTCGGCGGGAACAAGGGCATGAAAGTTTTTTACCGTTGATGAACTTGTAAAGGTTATCAGGTCTATTGTTTTCTCTTTAAGGCGTTTGAGCAAAAGATCCGTATTACCCTGAACCGATCGGGTACGGTATGCAGTGACTTCATCGACAACAGCTCCCATCCGGGTCAATTCTGCAGGAAGAATGGGCCGTGCCTCTTTTGCCCGGGGGAGCAGTATCTTTTTACCGTTTAAATCCTTCCCGGCAAATGCCGTGACAATGGATTCGGCTCTGTAAGTTTCAGGGATAATATCGCTTTGAAGTCCAAATTCAAAAAGTCTTTTTGCCGTTGCAGGACCGATGACCGCAGTGCGAACATTACATAACGCCCGGATATCCTTGTTTTTTGCAAAAAGCCGATCAAAGAAAAAACTTACGCCGTTTACGCTTGTAAATATCAGCCATTCATAAATCGAAAGATTTTCAATGGCTGTATCCAGCGGTTTAAAATCATCCGGAGGAGCGACTTCAATGGTCGGGCATTCCAGGCAATCGGCCCCGAGATCGGAAAGGTACTGAACCAGTTCGCTCGCCTGTTCCCGGGCCCGGGTCACCACGATACGGCGCCCCATAAACGGACGGTTTTCAAACCATTTCAGCCGTTCTCTTAACTTGACAACACGACCCACAACAATAACGGCAGGAGGTTTGAAACCGGCGTCTTTGGCACGCTCCGAGATCGTATCCAGTGTTCCCGTAACAGTGGCCTGCCTGGGCGTAGTTCCCCACCGAATCAGTGCAACGGGAGTATCCGGGCGCATCCCATGGCCCATAAGCCGCTTTGTTATATACGGCAGGTTTTTGACTCCCATCAAAAATACAAGGGTTCCGATTCCTCCGGCAAGCGCTGCCCAGTCAATGCTCGATTCTTCTTTTAAAGGATCTTCATGTCCGGTTATAAAGGCGAGAGTGGAGGTGAATTTTCTATGAGTCAGCGGGATTCCAGCATACGCAGGGGCTGCGATAGCCGAAGTTACGCCCGGAACAATTTCAAAAGGGATTTTATTCTCGACAAGTATCTCTGCTTCTTCTCCGCCACGGCCGAATATAAAGGGGTCGCCGCCCTTAAGCCGGGTAACCGTTAACCCTTTCCGGGCTTTTTCTGCTATCAGCGCATTAATTTCATCCTGGGAAAGTGTGTGGTGTCCTCCTTTTTTCCCGACATAAAGGATTTCGGTTTGTTTTCGGGCGTGTTTCAACAGAATCGGTGACGCAAGATAATCATATATTATCACATCGGCTTTCTTAATACATTCAAGTCCTTTTACAGTGATCAATCCGGGATCACCGGGTCCTGCACCCACAAGATAAACTTTACCTTTCATAATTTTCATTACGTTACGTTCTTGTTACCTTAATTGTAAATTTTGTGCCATTTTTTTGCCACTAAGGCACCAAATCACGAAGAAAAAAACTTAGGGCTTCGCCCCAATTGGCCTCCGGCCCGTAAGGCCTAATCCCCGGAGGCCAATTGTGAGCAAAGCGAACTAACTTGTCTATCCTTGGTGGCTTAGTGTCTTTGTGGCAAATATTTTTGGTTCCGGTTTGTTCAAGTTAGGCCTTCCATTATGGTTTTTGCCCCCATTTCAATCAAACGATCAGCGAGTGTTACACCTATACTTTCAGATGAATCTTTTTTGCCGGATAGAGTTTCCCTAATCACGGTGGTTCCGTCCGCATTTGCAACAAGACCGCAAAGCGTAAATCTGTTTTTTTCTATTTTTCCGTGGGCGGCAATCGGAACCTGGCAGCCTCCTTCCAGGCGGTTCAAAAAAGCCCGCTCACCCATGACCACGGTCCTTGTTTCATGATGCTCCAGCAGAGCCATAATGGATTCCATTTCAGGATCATTTTCCCTGATTTCGATACACAAAGCGCCCTGACCCACTGCGGGCAGCATGATTTTTTCATCCAGATATTCGACGATTCTGTGTTCAAGACCCAGGCGCTTTACGCCGGCAGCCGCCAGAATTATGGCATCAAGATTTTCAGCGTCAAGCTTTGTAAGGCGCGTGTCCAGATTTCCTCTTAACGGTAATATAACCAGATCAGGCCGGGCATGAAGAAGCTGAGCCTTACGTCGGAGGCTGCTGGTACCGATCCGGGCGTTTCTTCCAAGTTGGGAAAGGGGCAACCCCTTTCTTGAGATTAAAACATCCTGCGGGGTTTCGCGCCGGGGAATTGCTCCGATGCACAGACCACTGGGTATTTCAGACGGCATATCCTTCATACTGTGTACCGCAAGGTCTATATGGCCGTCCAAAAGCGCTTCCTCTATCTCCTTTACAAAAAGCCCTTTGCCGCCAACCCTGGCAAGAGCCACATCAAGAATCTTGTCACCTTTGGTCTTTATGGGTACAAGTTCAACAGAAAGACCGGGATACCCGGCGCTTAAGGCTGACTTGACCCAGTTCGCCTGCCAGAGTGCGAGCTTGCTCCCCCGGGTTCCGATTTTAATTGTTTTTTCCATTAGTGACCGCAGGTCGTACAACTGGTGGCGGTACACCCGCTGCATGCTGAGTTGGATGCAGCAGACTTGACCGTTTGTCCATGGCCTCCCTTACTGAAAAAGCTGCATGAAGAAATGAGTTTTTTAACTTTTTTGCTGTTGCATGACGGGCACTCCGGCTGCTCATTTCCCAAAACCAGGCATTCAAAATTTTTTTCGCACGCATCACAATGATATTCATAAATCGGCATTATTCATCACTCCCTGTTCAGATACAATATTGATCACTTACCTATGGTGTAAATCAAGATTGTTGGTTATTGAGTTCAATCGTAAGGTGTCAGTGTTCAGGTTTCAGCTCTTCAAGTTTCTCGACCCTGACACCTGACACCTGAAACCTTTTCCCCAAAGCTAAATACGTAGCGCAGACGAACATGAA
>CAYPIW010000218.1:0-9566 GCA_964410925.1 uncultured Desulfobacteraceae bacterium | reverse complement strand
AGTGATTGGACACCGGCTTCCAATATAGCGGAGACAGATACGGAATATCATGTCACCATGGAACTGCCGGGTATAGACATGGAGAAACTGGATATCTCTTTCTCTGAAGGGGTTCTTATGATTAAGGGTGAAAAAAAAACGGAAGTCTCATTAGGGGAATCCTGCTACTGTTCAGAGAGATATTCCGGGTCGTTCCAGAGAAGCTTCCAAATTCCGGGAGCGGTGGATAAGGAAAAAATTGAAGCCGACTATAAAGATGGTATCCTGAAAGTGACTCTGGCCAAGTCTGAAAAAAGCGCTGTTAAAAAAATCGAGATTCATTAATCAATCAAACAGAAAATAACGTCCACCCGGCAAACAGAAGAATAACGGCCATCCGGTGGACTCGACATATAATAGGGCACTGCAACGAAAAGGGTGCCCGTTTTTGTCGGTTATTCGGTGATACGCCATCCATCTTTCATTTTAATAATAATGCCCGATGTCTATTCCGTTGGGATTTTAAGGAAAATCCTGAGCCAAAATGGGTATTGTACGGAGAGGATAATAAATTTAAAAATCATTTTTCTAATCACTCTGAAGAATATGGCAAATATCGTCCCGGTTATCCAGAAGAATTGTTTGAATTCTTATCATCAGTAACGCCGAGTCATGATCTGGCTTGGGACTGTGCCACAGGGACGGGGCAAGCCGCATTGGGGTTGGTAAAGTATTTCAACAAAGTCATTGCGACTGATGCCAGTGAGCAACAGATTGAACATGCAATCCCACATGAGAAAATTTCATACAACGTAGCGCCGGCGCATAAAACAACAATTCCCTCGAAATCGGTTGATCTGATAACCGTGGCCCAGGCATTGCACTGGTTTGAATTTAACCGGTTCTACAGGGAAGCCGGGAGGGTTCTGAAGCGTAACGCCGTCATTGCGGCCTGGACCTACAATCTGGTAACCGTATCCCCGGAAATCGATTCGGTTATCAAACATTTTTATCTTAATATTGTTGGTGAATTTTGGCCGTCTGAAAGAAAACTCGTCGAAAATGGATATGAAAGTATTCCTTTTCCGTTTCACAAGTTGGCAAGTCCCTCTTTCAGCATGTGCGCTAAATGGACAAACAAACAGCTCATTCATTATATTGGCACTTGGTCTGCGGTAAAAAATTACAAAAAGAGTAAAGGAACAGATCCGATTGAATGGATTGAAAAAAAAATAACTAGATTATGGAATAACCCTTCGAGCATTATGGAAGTTTGCTGGCCATTATCCATAGTAATGGGTAAAAATACAACCCCATGATCAAATACAACTAAGGGAATTGACAGGCATTCATACCTGTTATATTTTTTCTTAATGTATGATGAATACGATGGTTCAAGTCCGATTGGATAAAATACAGTTGGCTGTTATTACGTACAATACATATTAATCAACTTTCTATAACAGTTTTTGGCTCAGTGAGAGTGTAAGCTATATATAAGAACAAGAAGAGGTGCAACATGGAAACTTCAATACCCATAACGGCACGTGATTGTTGTGTTAAAGAAAAAAAACGACTGGTGAAAGCCCTTAAAGTTTGTGACTTGAATTCCACAAGTGGTAAAGAGAGGCACAAATGCTATCGAATCATGGCTCGCGAAAGTGGCCGACGTTCCAGGCAGTGCATCATGGAATAAGTTGGGTCCACAGGATCTGAAGCCCCGTTTTCGTTCGGGCACTATTTAAATTAAAAGTTGAATTTAGAAAAATCATTCTTATATTTTTTATATGCCACACTTCTATTGCGGAGGCGTGAAATATAAAAGATCATGTGCAGAAATCCAGTATTCCGGTACCAGCAATAATTTGTTTTAAATGCCGGGAAAAGGGGGAGGTGATTGTATGAGTGATGATATAAAATCAGAAAATACAGAGTGTTCGGATCGAGAGGTCTCCGAGTCCTGTTGTTATATGGTGGATCCGTGTTGTTTCTATACTGTTGATCCCTGCGGGTGTTACGTTGATTCCTGCGGGTGTTATGTTGATCCCTGCTGCTGTTAGCTAACTCTGTATTTGATAAAGATAGCCGAGGTGCCAAAAGCCATATCTCAACACGTAAAGCTTTTACCCTCGGCATTTTTGTTTTGACGCTTTAACTTATAATGTTTAGAAAGGGAACGTACGGGTGCATTATCAGTCTGCTAATTGCTATCCAGGACTTTTTGGTGTCAGGTGTCAGGTATCAGCTAATTCGTTTCTTACTCCTGACACCTGAAACCTGAAACCTGATTGCAAGGCTTTCGCTCAAAAAATGAATAAGTTAATGGGTGAAAAGCATTTTAATAAATCGGTAATGCTCCCGGCGCCAACTTGATTGTGAATAAAAAATGGCGTTTTTATCAATGAGCGAGGATCGGCGACGATGAGTCTGACCCAAAAAAAAGTTAATGTGTTTATCGTTTCTGATGCCACGGGTATTACGGCTGAAATGGTCGCGAGCTCGGCCCTGGCGCAGTTCAGACAGGTTGAACCGATATTTAAAAGATTCCCTAATGTTGAGACAGAAGAACAGATTAAAGATATTTTAGAAAATGCCGAGAAACTTGAAGCGTTTGTCATATATTCGCTGGTATCCCGGAAATTGCGAAGATTTTTTCGCACCGAAAAAAAGAAAAAAAATGTTCGTTCCATGGATCTTTTAGGCCCCCTCTTGAGGCGGATGGTTAAAATCTGGGATGTGGTCCCTTTGTTCCGTCCCGGGATTTTCAAAGGAATAGATGAGGAATCGGCTCACCTTGCCGAGTCCATCAATTTCACCATGAAACACGACGACGGCCAGAGAATAGAGACTCTGGACAAGGCTGACCTTATTATACTCGGCATTTCAAGAACTTCAAAGACGCCGACAAGCCTTTATATTGCATGCAACTATAATCTGAAAGTCGCTAATTATCCCATTGTTTCGGGTGAAGAACCACCCAAAGCGATTTTTACCCTACGATGTCGAAAAGTGGGCTTCATAATTTCCCCGGCTCGAGTTTCTTCACTTCGACAGGAAAGACTTACGTATTTGCAATCAAGCGACTATGCGGATATCGAATCCATCAGGAGGGAGCTGAAATACAGTCAAAAGATATATAGAGATATTCAAGGACTGAAAGTAGTAGACGTAACCAGTAAGTCCATCGAGGAAATTGCTACTGAGATTGTGGAAGATGGACAGTATTAAGACAGGCAACAACAATTTTGATTTACACACCAGGAATTTCAATAATGGCCGATCAAAAAATAACATTGCCCATTACCGGTATGACGTGCGCGAACTGCGCCATGAATATTGAGCGGGGGGTGAAAAAACTACACGGCGTCACGGATGTTAGTGTTAATTTTGCATCCGAACAGGCAGCCATACGGTTTGACCCCGGAGCGTTGACTGTTAAAGATCTGGTCGATAAGATTTACCGGTCGGGCTTTACCGTTGCTACAACAAAAATTGAACTGCCCATAACCGGTATGAGCTGCGCCAATTGTGCGGCCAACATAGAGCGGGCGTTAACCAAAAAAACAACCGGCATTGTAACCGCATCTGTAAATTTTGCCACGGAACGGCTGACAGCGGAATATATTCCCGGCGTTATCTCTGCGAATGATATGGTTTCGGTTATAGAACAGGCCGGATACCATGCAATTTTGCCGGATCAAATTGTAGAAGGCCAAGACGCGGAGCAGGCTGCACGAGATGCGGAGATAAAGGACCAGACACGAAAATTTGTCCTTGGGGCAATCCTTGCCTTTCCCCTTTTTGTTCTCAGCATGGGGCGTGATTTTAATTTTCTGGGCTTGTGGAGCCATGCGCCCTGGGTGAACGGGATGTTCTGTGTCCTGGCTACGCCCGTTCAGTTTTATACGGGGTGGGATTTCTACAAAGGCGGAGTAAAAAGCCTGAAAAATAAGAGTGCAAACATGGATGTTTTGGTGGCCATGGGGTCCTCGGTGGCATATTTTTATTCTCTGGCGGTTCTTATCTTTCCTTCCCTCGGAGATCATGTTTATTTTGAAACCTCAGCGGTCATTATTACTCTGATTAAGTTGGGAAAGATGCTCGAATCCCGTACCAAGGGGAAAACCGGAGGCGCAATTCGCAAACTCATGGGGCTTCGCCCAAAGACTGCCACGATTATCCGAGACGGCGTTGAAAAAGAGATTCAAATAACATGGGTCCAAAAGGGTGATACGATCATTGTCAGGCCGGGAGAACGTATTCCCGTGGATGGAGTCATCCTGGAGGGGGACTCTTCTCTGGACGAATCCATGCTGACCGGTGAACCTTTGCCGGTGGCCAAACATGCCGGAGACAGGGTGGTCGGTGGAACAATTAATGGAGAAGGTTTATTAAAATTTCATGCCCTGGCCGTCGGAAAAGAAACCGTGCTCGCGCAGATCATTCGTCTGGTTCAGGAAGCTCAGGGGAGCAAAGCTCCCATACAATCCCTTGCAGACCGGGTAGCGGCCATTTTTGTTCCCGCAGTTATTGGGATTGCCATGGCGACCTTTGTCTTGTGGTGGGGGATTACCGGTGAATTTGTACCGGCTATGATCCGCCTGGTAGCGGTGCTTGTCATTGCCTGTCCATGTGCTTTGGGGCTGGCCACGCCTACAGCCATAATGGCCGGCACCGGGAAAGGAGCGGAAAAAGGCATCCTGTTTAAAAAAAGTGAGGCCCTTGAAACGGCGACAAAACTCGATACCATTGTACTGGACAAAACCGGCACCATCACCATGGGCAAACCTGCCGTGGTTGACATTATTCCTTTTGATCCGGGTGTTACAAGCCGGGATCAGCTCTTAAGACTTGCGGCTTCGGTCGAGAAAGGATCGGAACATCCCATTGGCAAAGCGGTTGTGAACGAAGCGAAAACAAGAAACATTGATCTCTGGGAACCTGAAAATTTCAAAACTCGGGGAGGGCTTGGGGTTGAGGCCAGGATACGCGGCAACTGGGTGAAACTGGGCAAACCAAAATGGTTTCGAGATATTGGAATCGATATTGAAAAAGCAAAAGATAACATAGACCTGCTCCAGTCCCAGGGCAAAACCGTAATGGTTCTGGTACGGGAAAAGGAACTGTACGGCCTGATTGCAGTGTCCGACACCCTGAAACCGGAATCAAAGACCGCCATACAGCAGCTCCACAACCAGGATCTTAAGGTGGTTATGCTGACAGGAGACAATCTTAAAACCGCTCAAGCCATTGCTTCGGAAGTGAACATTGATGAGATTTTCGCCGAGGTCCGTCCTGAAGAAAAATCATCCAAAATCAAAGAACTTCAACAAAAAGGAAGCAAAACCGGCATGGTGGGAGATGGAATAAATGACGCTCCGGCCCTTGCCCAGGCGGATGTGGGCTTTGCAATCGGGACTGGTACGGATGTGGCCATTGAAGCCGGCGATATTATCCTTTCCAGCGGAAGTCTTACCGGCGTATCCCGGGCCATTGAGCTTAGCAGCGCTACCATGAGAACGGTCAAACAAAACCTTTTCTGGGCATTTTGTTATAATATCGTGTTGATACCGGTTGCAGCGGGAATTCTTCAGCCCTTTGACGTTTTTCCGGTTTTTCTAAGACAGCTTCATCCCATCCTGGCTGCTCTTGCCATGTCCTTGAGCAGTATTTCGGTGGTCACAAACAGCCTTCGCCTGTATCATGCAAAAATCGGTTGATTTTTACTGTAATTTCCCGTGCTGTGAAAGTTCTTCCAAACCGTTCCGATCCAAAAGCGTTATGTTCCGACCCTCGACCTGGATCAAACTTTGTTTGTTCATTTTTGCCAAAATACGGGACAGGGTTTCCGGAATGGTTCCCAACAGACTGGCAAGCTGCCCTTTTGAGATCGTCAGGGAAACAAAGTTTTCGGTGGTTTGCTCGTCGGCAAGATAGGTCAGATAGGAGGCCAGGCGGGCCGGAATTTCTTTTAAGGAAAGATTTTCTATCTGGACGGTAAACTGGCGAAGACGCATGGACAGAATCGCAAGCATATTCAAGGCAAGTGAGGGATGTTCGGAGATAAGGTCCACAAAAGCCTGCCTGGGAATAAACAAAAGCCGGCTTTTGAGAATGGTTTCGGCATTTGCGGGAAATTTTAGCCCGGAAAAAACCGGAACTTCACCAAACGGATTGCCGGGCCCGTAAATATGAAGAATATGTTCTTTACCTTCAAATGAAACTTTATAGATTTTTACTTTGCCGGAGACAACAATATAAAATCCATTAGAGTCATCGCTTTCCAGAAAAACCGTTTTACCTTTATCATAAATCTTGTCTATGGCTATTTGCCGGATTTGGTTCAACTGCTCCTGGGAAAGACCGTTGAAGAGCGGCGCCTGTGAGATGATATCCAGAATTTTTTTCATGATTTTCCTCTTTTTTTAAAATTATCACTTATTTTTGACATAAGTCAAGGCAGTGTATGTGGTTATCGTGTAACCTGTCTTAAAAATCGGGAAAAACTTTAAAATCCGAAAACCTGCTTTATTATATGGATAGTGCCCGAACGAAACGGACTTTTTACGAGTTCATCAAGATCTGAATAAGGAGAAAAAACATGAAATGCCCAGGACAGGACAGCAGATACTGGAAACCAGGAGCCATTTTTACAGCAAAATGCCCGGAATGCGGCCATAACGTTGAGTTCTTCAAAGACGATACTACCCGCAAATGTGACAAATGCGGTCATAAGTTCGCAAATCCAAAAATGGATTTCGGCTGTGCGGCATACTGTCAATTTGCCGAAGAGTGCATTGGCTCTTTGCCGCCGGAACTTTTGGCCCAAAAGCAAGATCTCTTAAAAGATCGGATTGCCATAGAAATGAAGCGGTATTTTAAACGGGATTTTAAGCGCATCGGCCATGCCATCCGGGTGGCGCGTCATGCCGAACGGATTGGCAAGAATGAAAGCGGAAACCTTGCGGTGATACTGGCCGCCGCTTATTTGCATGACATCGGTATCCATGAAGCGGAGAAAAAGTATAACAGCACCGCTGGAACATACCAGGAACAGGAAGGTCCTCCCATTGCGAGATCCATTATGGAACGTCTTGGCGCCAATGACAAACTCATAGAAGAGGTTTGTGATATTATCGGTCATCACCATCACCCCGGAGATGAAGAAACGCTTAATTTTAAGGTGGTGTATGATGCGGATTTAATTGCCAACCTTGAGGACAAACATAAAGAAAAGCCCATAGATAATGATCGGCTGACCCAAATCATCGAAACGTCTTTTTTGACCCAAAGCGGTCGGGAAGAAGCAAAAAAGACCTTGTTAAATGAATAGGACACAGAGTTTCGCAGATATACGCAGATAATATTATTATTTTTTAATTTAAAAACCATGAAAATCTGTTTTGATCCGTGTTCGAGAAAAAAATCGTATACTATAACGTATGTTCGGACTGGCGGAATTGTATAACTCATAAAAGAAGTAAAACCAATAAAACAAAAGGGGTATATTATGAAAGTCTTGCGTAAAATAATAGAAATAGATGACGAACTTTGTGACGGATGCGGGCAGTGCGTCCCCTCATGCGCCGAGGGCGCCCTTGAAATTGTTGACGGCAAAGCACGCATTGTAGCGGACAAGCTTTGTGACGGGCTCGGGGCGTGCATGGGAGAATGTCCCACAGGTGCGATAAAGATTGTTGAACGGGAAACTGACGAGTTTGATGAGGAAGCCGTTGAAAAACACCTGACGGAAAAAGAAAAACAAGAGCCCACAGAACAGGCGGCTATGCCTTGCGGGTGTCCGTCAACCACTATCCGGACGTTTGTCCCTTCTGAATCCGGTCGGGCGGCTGACATACCTGCCGCTGTTGGGACTGAAAGCGAATCGCTCCTTTCCCATTGGCCGGTTCAGATACGGCTCATTCCTCCCAAAGCTCCGTTTCTTAAAGGAGCGGATCTTCTAGTGCTGGCAGATTGTGTTGCGGTCGCTTTTGCAACCCTTCACAGGGATTTTATTAAAGGAAAAGTCGTGATGATGGGATGTCCTAAATTCGATGAGGTTCGGGAATACGTGACAAAATTTTCAGAGATTTTCCAGACAGCGGGAATCAAGAGCATCACCACGGTGGTTATGGAGGTGCCGTGCTGCGCCGGTCTTCCCGGAATTGTGAAAAAAGGATTGGAAGCATCCGGACAAAAGATACCCATGAATGAGATTGTCATTAGTATCCGGGGCAAGGTTTTAAAACAAACCCAATAGGGCTGCATCAGAAATGAATGGCTGGGAAAATAACCCTATGTTCTCAGACTTACTGGATATAATGCCGATGATCGTTACCATGAAATACCTTGGATTCAGGGTTTAGCAAGATACTGCCCTTAGGCGCTAATTCGTTCCCATATTGACCGGTAAAGGTCAGGATCCGCGCCAGTTTTTTGATCGTGCAACTTTTTTGAAATATATCCAGGCCAAAAGAACAAACCGAAGAAAGAAGGAAGGTATGAATGAAAATTTTTCGGGCAATGCCTTGATATTTTTTTAGAGTATTAATCAGTTCATAGGCTGATGAACCGTCAAAGTCTCCCATGAGGTCAAAATGGAGGCTGTCCTTGTCTTTATGACAATAAATTCTGAAATTTGATGCCATTGCAAACCTCCTTTCCGGTTGAAACCTGTGGAATTACCAGGCAATTATAGTCATAATACAGCAATAATGATGCCAACTAAGATTGATGAACTCGCAAAAAGTCACAAAATACCGTTTTCTGCCATTCCGGCGAAAGCTGGAATCCAGTATTTTCAAATAGTTGCAGAGCATCTGGAATCCGGCTTTCGCCGGAGTGACGATTTTTTGCGAGTTCATCAAGATTCACGGTTTCATAGAAAGTCCAAGTTCTGCGTTGTGCTGCATTCCGCAATCATTCAACGTACGATAAGTATTTCTCATGATTATAAAATTTGCACGTCTTGAATTTGAACTTTTTACGAAACCGTCTAAACAGACTTTTCACGAGTTCATCAATATTGTATGATGTTTTTATTGCCGGATACAATAAGATCAAATTTATGTTGTCATCCAATCATTAATATGTTAAATAAATGAACAGTATTAATGTTTATTTTTTAAACAAGGATAACTATGTTTGAACACGAATTGAACAGGTATTGGAAAACGGTGGTGGACACGATTCAGGACGCGGTTATGATTGTGGACACAAAAGGAACCATAACTTCGGTTAACCGGGCTTTTGAAACCATTACCGGGCATGCGAAAACAGAAATCATAGGGAAACCCTGCACCATATTAAATTGCAATGCCTGTGAGTTGGTCCGAGGAAATATAGGGAAAGGACCCCATTGGTGCGGATTGTTTAAGAAGGGTAAGTTAAGAATGCAAAAATGCGTGATGACGCGAAAAAACGGAGACCCTATTCATATTGTGAAAAATGCTTCTGTGCTCCGGGACGAGCAGGGGAATGTAACGGGTGCTGTTGAAACCATAACCGATATTACGGACCTTATTGAAAAAGAAACCCAGATTGAGACCTTTCGGCGAGAACTCGGAGAAGAAGATCGATTTCACGGA
>CAYPIW010000217.1:0-21824 GCA_964410925.1 uncultured Desulfobacteraceae bacterium | reverse complement strand
TTTTTCAACATTATTTGGGTTCCTCTATTAAATTCTCTCCATCTGCTAAAAAAAATGTTTATCAGTCCACGAAATTCGCGACACCTTGAACTTGAACTTTTTACTTTGCCGTCTCAATTTTGATGAACTCGCAAAAAGTCATGAAATACCGTTTTCTCTCCGAGCCGTAGGCGCTATGAGCCGGAGGCCGTCATTCCGGCGAAAGCCGGAATCCAGTTTTTTCAAGGAGTTGTAGACCATCTGGACTCCGGTTTTCACCGGAGTGACGACTTTTTGCGAGTTCATCATTTTATTTTGTTCGAATATTTTCTTTTTTTGCCTTTCATCGTGTTGGCGCAGACCCTTTATGATCATTCGATATTTTTGAGTGGGCCCTTGGATTTCGTAGCCGGGGTGAGCTCCCCGAAGGGCGGTATTACGAATCTTTTTTGCACAGAATAATCTTATAGTCAAGTGATATGCCGGATAGGATAAGGAAACGTCAAAGTCAACTTTAAGCGATTCAGATAGAAGCGATTTGCTTTTCCGGATACGGCACTAAAATCCCAAATCACAACACTCAAACACCAAACAATACTCAAATTACAAATTCCAATGACCGAAAAATTTCAATAATTTATTGGATATCTCGCCGTCATTCCATCTGTTTTGAATTTTGAATTTCGGTAATTGATATTTGTCTGAATGTTAATTAGTTTATTAATAAGATTCTTGACAAACAGTTATTATTTTTATAAATTTAAGAACATTAAAGATGTATTCCAAAATAAAATCGGTAACAAAACCAAAGTATTAGAAATCGTTTCCAGACAGATTTTTTTCTAATGGCCGAGGAATTTCAGCGTGAATGATACCATAGAGACACGCTCTCTGCTTCCTTATCTGGAGAAAGGCAGAAACATATTTTATATACACGCGTCGATGGGTCAACACGATGACTCCGTTCACGAAACGTCCTCATTTCCATTCTTGGTTGTCTCCGAATCCGGACCATTGGTGCGTATCCTTGCAGCCAGAATTAACACGGATGCTGGAACCAATATTGAATCGGTATTTCTCTTGACTCAGAAAGATGAATATCATTTTATGAAGGATGAACTGTGGCCGATTGATAATAGGGTCATTGAACATTATTGGCAACAAGCTTTTACCTTTCACTCCCATGAGAAATCCGGCTCTCCTCCCCTGATATTAAAAGATCAGATCGATAAAAATGGAGTACTACTTCCGTTTCAGCCGTTATTTTATTGTAAATTTAAGCAGGTCTATTTTCACCCTTTGTGCCCAAATTGTGGTATGGTTATACAACAATGTTATAATGACAGCATACTTCAAAAGTATAGACTCCAACCTTATTCCGGATCTCTTAAGCGTTATCTGTTTTGTCCGTCATGCACGGGTTCAAAAGAAAATCCGGATTTTTATGTTTTCTCAAAGGCTAATAATGATCCGCCATTTTTGAAAGATCGATTCGATCTTATAAAAAAACTTGGTCAATTAAAAGACAACACAAATCTTACCGGTCAGTTGCCGTGTGTCGAGTGCAACAAGCATCAAGAGTGTTACGGTCCTGACAATCTTGTGCTTTCAAGGATTTCTTCCTTTTCTTTTTATCCGTTTTATATGCTGATGTTTAAGGCCGATTCAGTGAACGCACTTGATTTTTTAGCTTTAATTTCCGGGGCATCATGGCAAGAATCAGAGAATCAACTGATCGCAAAACAACAACCGGGCAGACTCAATTGCCTGCAAAGGATAAAACAAAAAGGATCCTTAGGAAAGCCCTTTTTCTTCCGCAATGAAGATCGCTATTTTCTGGAGGTTTTGTACTTAAAGCTTTCCTTCCTGGGCGAAGTTTCCGAGGCCGTGTTTTCGGGACTCGATACGTTCCAGTATCCCGATTTGGGATTATCTATCGATAGAATCTGGGTGAAATTATCCGATCAAAACAGTCTGCTTCCCTCTTTCTGGAATTTTAAGCTGGATCTATTAGATGTTATTGGTATTGATTTACGATCGTTATCCATTCCCAAATTGCCTGTATCATATGGTCTGCATCTTTTTGGTGTTGTTTGGTTCTATACGTTGCTGGTTAACAAAAAACAGGGTATCTCCCAAGTATATCAGGTGCTGAGCGAGGCCATGGAAAAGATGGATGCCCGAGATAATGCTGTCCTTGAAAATTATCTGGAAAACAATTTCCATCCCGTTTTTGCCCCTGAAAATATTTTTTATCATCCCGAAATAGTTAATGTTAACAAAAAGTGGCATAGATTTTGGGAAGAATCACTTTGCCTGGGATTTTATTTGGTTGAGGCGAACCTGATGGGTTTGAACGGATGGTCTCAGGAAAAGTTTGAGAAAAAACTGGAGCAACTCAGACAACAGATCAAGGACAATCTGTTTTCGCCAGAACCCATTGTCGCGACAAAGGAATCTGAAGCGGACGGTAAGGCAATTTCCGATATCCTTAAAAATATCATGAACACCTGGCAAGATGGGGTTGAAGCTCCATCGGACGAACTTGAAACAACCCTTGTACCTCTGGAGACAAACGATATCATAGATGATAGAACCGCCCGGGATTTTCAAGAAGAGTCCGATATTTTGCAAACCGTGATTCTTTCTTCAGATAATGAATTGCCAGAAAATTTAACGGGTATTGAACAAAAAGAAGAACCCGGCGAGGTGGCTCTGATTTCGGAAAGCGATATGGATGAAACTGTAATATTAACTCCTGAAGGGCTGAAAGCACCGGCGCCATCAGATCATCTCGATGACTATGATGAAGATATGGAAGATACGGTTATTTTTACACGGGATAGCCTGGAACAAAATGTACCGTTATCATCTCAACCCGAAGAAGAGGATATTCCCGAAACCGTCATTATTTCTCCCGAGCAAGGCTCATCAGGATGCCTGGAGGGTCCCCCGGATTCTTCCCGGCGGGATTTGGGATCTGAAGACACCATAAAAGGCGTGATTGCGCCGGAGCTAATGAGAACCGGTGAGCATAAAAAAGCTGAAAATTCAGAACCAGACGAATCTCTGGAAGAAACCATTTTTATCCGGACGGAAAACAGCTTTATCGGCGAGAAAAAAGATAATCAGTAGCCCCATGAGCGAAATGATATCGATAAGCCAATTGGCCAAAGAAATCAGGGAGGTTTATCTTTCAGACAAAGACGGGGCGGAAACACGTCTTGAACAATTGCTACAGAACCGGCTCAAAAACGTTTCCGGCCCTGAGAGTTTAGATGTGCTAAGTAAATTGATTACTGAATTCGATACCGGGCACCCAAACAAGATCGGTATGTTAAATACAGATAATGATATAATGTACCAGATATTTTCATTTTTGATGGGAAGAGATTTTCCCCGGACCGAGCTTTCTCCAACAGAACTTATAGAACGGCTGGCGGAATCCTTGAAGACTATTTTTGATTCCTTGAATCAGTTGATTAGCGTCATTAATATGACGCTTACCGGAGAGGCTTACGGCGATGAAACCATCCGTCAAGTCATCGGTTTTCACCTTGAAGGAGAAGAACGGACAAAATCACTGGAAAGCTACCTCGGTCAAATCAACGAAGCTTTTTTAACGGTCCAGCGCTCCTTTAAGAAAACCGCTCAGTTAAAAGTGGGCCAAATACTGAAGGAAATTGATCCTGACCAAATCTCTGCCCAGGGCAGGGGGGGGCTAAAGATCGGTCCCCTTCGAAAAGCTGAATATTATGAAATATACGAAGAAAAGTTTCGCAGGATAAAAAAATGGTTTGATTCCGGTCGATTCATGGAGGAATTTTTACGAGAATTTGAAAAAAACTGCCAAAATTTAATGGAAAAATAAGGAGGTAAAATTGAAACCTTATCTTAATGTCATGCTTTTGGTGATGGTCAGTTCGATGATATATTCATGTGCATCCCAGCCGCTTGTCCCGCCTCAATGGCAATACGAAAAAGAGGCGATCACGTTGCATCTTAAGGCCGATGCGGATTTAAATCTGGAGGAAGGATCGCCGCACACGCTTCTTCTCTGTGTCTATCAGCTCAAAGATCCCAATGTATTCAACCAGCTTGCCGGCGATGATGACGGAATTTACAAACTGCTGGAATGCGAACTTTTCGATGCTGCGGTGGCCACCTCTAAAAAATTGATTGCTCGCCCGGGACAGGATATGAATTTTGTTTTCGATCGAGCTGAGGGGGCCAAATATGTCGCCGTTGTTGCCGGCTATTACGTGCTTCAGAAAGATCGTATGATACGGTTGTTCGAGATTCCCGTCGTCACGGAGAAAAAAGGGTTTTTTGTACGTAAGAAGCTTCAAAAACCCGGACCTTTGACTATCGAACTGACATTAGGGCCGCGACAGATACTGACGGTGGAGGGAAAATAGAAATATGAAAAGACCACTGTTCTGGCATCAAGGCCTTTTTTTACAGCCCCAGCATTTTCAACTGAAAGATCGTTATGATCAGTCATTGCTGATTCCTTTTCACAGATTTATCAACCCTCATTTTTGGGGAATTGGTGATATTGAGATTCAGCAGGCAGCCCTTGGAAAGGGTTCCTTTGATGTTTTAAGTGGAAATTTTTTATTCCCGGATATGACATTTGCGGGTTTTCCGGACAATGCCCTAATCGAAGCTCGTTCATTTGAAGGGGCGTGGGGGAAAGGGGGTAAAACCTTTACGGTATATATCGGTTTAAAAAAATGGAATGATGCCGGAGAAAATGTAACGGTCGTGTCCGGCTTCAATAATCTTTTTGACGTTACGACCCGGTTTGTCACGACTAATCAACCTGAAGAGATACAGGATTTGCATCAGAATGGTCCATCGGCCCAGGTCAAAAGACTTTACTATGTGTTGAAAATATTTTGGGAGACGGAAATGGATTTTCTGGGAGATTATGAGCTTATTCCGATTGCCTGCCTGGAAAAAGACAGCGACGAAATAGTCCTTTCAAAACAGTTTGTCCCTCCCTGCCTGTGCGTGTCCGGGTCTGAAACTTTAAACAAAATTGTTCTGGAAATCAAAGACCAGATTTCCTCCCGGGGGCGACAGCTTGAAACTTACAAGCGGGACAGGGGAATCCACAGCGCAGAATTTGGAACAAGAGACATGGTTTTTCTTTTGGCATTGAGATCGTTGAACCGTTATATACCTCTTCTGACGCATTTGACCGAAACCAAAAGAATCCACCCCTGGTCAATATATTCTGTTTTAAGACAGGTCATTGGGGAATTATCTACATTTTCCGGAAATATTTCGGCAAATGGAGAAGAAGAGCATGCAACACTTCTTTTGTCAGGGTATAATCATCAAAATTTATGGGAATGCTTTTCGGGTGCAAAACTACTGATAACCCGGCTATTGGACGAAATCACCGCCGGACCGGAGTATATTATTCAGTTACTCTACGACGGGACCTATTTTTCTGCAGAATTGCCGCCTACGATCTTTGAAGGACGAAACCAGTTTTTCCTGGTTTTTGAGACAGAGACGGATCCTAAAAAAGTACTTCAAACCATGGAAAATATCGCTAAACTGAGTTCCAGGCAGACGCTGCCCATTCTAATCGCCCGTTCCCTTTCCGGGATAAAACTCGATCACCTTGCAATCCCTCCTCAGGAATTGCCCCGGCGGGCACATTCAATATATTTTCAGATCGACCACCATGGCGATCAGTGGGATCAGGTAAAAAAGGGGAACAATCTCGCACTCTACTGGGATGCAGCTCCCCAGGATTTGAAGGCGGAACTTATGACGGTGAGGAGGACTTAGATATGCGTCTGATCGACTGTTTCATTAATATCATCGCTTATATTGCTTATTTAGTGAAGTCAGGAGCTGAAAAACAACCTTCCTATGATCAAGTCAGAGCCGACATCCAGCGTCTGATCACACAAAGCGAAAAATATCTCGAAGACGGAACGGTTTCCAGGGAAGATTATGATCTGGCTCGTTTCGCGGTTTTTGCATGGGTTGATGAAATTATTGTGAATTCCTTATGGGATGGAAGATCACGCTGGCAACGGGAACAGCTTCAGCGCCAGTATTACCAAACTGCGGATGCCGGAGAGATTTTTTTCGAGCGGCTGAACACCATCGGTCCTCACCAGCGAGATGTGAGAGAAATCTATTATTTCTGTCTGGCCATGAATTTTACCGGGCAATACTGTCATCAAGGGGATGAATACCTGTTGGATCAGCTAAAAACATCGAATTTAAAGCTTCTTATCGGGAGTTCGCTGGGAATACCTTCTATTGACAAGCGCGAGCTTTTTCCGGAAGCATATCCGGCAGAATCTGCCGAGGCCGCGCCTGTAAAAACAAGAATGCGTTTTTCACCGTTTACCTTAATTTGCCTTGGCTTTCCAGTGGTTTTCTATGGGATTTTGTTTTTGATTTACCGTTTTATTTTAAATAATATCGGACAAACCTTCATCAGCACGGTGCCTTAAATGAAACAGGTTGTTATAAAAATCCTAAAGATAGTTCTCATTGTTGCGTTAATTTTATTTGCCGTACTACTGGTCTTCGGTCTTGTGTTGGGTATTGGCTGGCCGTGGTGGGTGGGCTTTTTTATTCTTACGGGCCTCGTGGGGATCGGAGTGGGTCTTGTTTTCCTCAAAAAAATATTGAGCCGGCGCCGGGAAGAGCGCTTCGTCAATCAGGTCATTGAGCAGGATCAACACTATCTGAAATCACTCGGGGATAAAGAAAGAAAAAATTCACAGGAACTTCAGGATCGCTGGAAAGAAGCCATTGAGACGTTGCGGAAATCCCACCTGAGGAAATCCGGGAATCCTCTTTACGTACTGCCATGGTATATGGTGATTGGTGAAAGCGGATCCGGCAAAACCACCGCCATTAAAAGCGCTCGTCTTTCATCGCCTTTTGGCGAAGTGAGTCGTACATCCGGAATTTCCGGAACAAAGAATTGTGACTGGTGGTTTTTTGAGCAGGCCATTCTTATCGACACGGCCGGCCGGTATGCCATTCCCGTTGATGAAGGACGCGATAAGGATGAATGGCAAAAGTTTTTGTCTCTTTTAATCAAGTTCAGAAAAAAAGAGCCGTTAAACGGTCTTGTGGTGACCATTGCCGCTGATAAATTACTGGGTACCGGCCCTGAATTACTAGAAACATCAGGCAAAAGTATTCGCCGACGGATTGATGAACTCATGCGGGTATTGGGCGCAAAATTTCCGGTTTATTTGATGGTGACAAAATGCGATTTAATCCAAGGAATGACCCAATTTTGTGATCGAATTTCTGAAAAAGGCCATAATCAGGCCATGGGAGTTCTAAACCATGGGCTTTCAAAAGACACCGCTGAATTTAGCCGTCGCACTATGCATACCCTTGGAGAACGCCTGAAAGATTTGAGGCTCCTTGTTTTTCACAAGCCTGAGTCCAAAGGTGCCGATCCGGGTCTTGTGTTGTTTCCGGAAGAATTTGAAAAACTGAAACCTGGTGTGGATGCTTTTATTCGAGGTGCTTTTCAGGAAAATCCATATCAGGAAACGCCGATTTTACGAGGTTTTTTCTTTAGCAGCGGTAAGCAGGAGGGAACTCCGTATTCTCACTTTTTAAAGGAATTGGGTCTTATTGAACAAAAAGAGGTTTTACCGGGAACCAATAAGGGATTGTTTCTGCATGATTTTTTCTCAAAAATACTTCCCGGAGACAGGGGACTTTTCATTCCTACCCAGAGAACACTTGAATGGAGCCGACTGACCCGAAATATGGGACTCACGTCCTGGGTTGCGATTTGTGTTACCGTCTGTGGGCTGTTAAGTTTTTCCTTTGTGAAAAACCTGAATACGCTTAGGGATGTTTCACACGAATTTTCCAAGCCTCCGATATTACAGGGCGAAATCCTGTCCGATACAATTACCATGGATCGCTTTCGTCAAGCGGTTTCTAAAGTGGAAAGGCAAAATAATAGCTGGTGGTTTCCGCGGCTTGGATTAAATCAAAGCAGAGAAGTTGAAATACAGCTGAAAGAAAAATACTGTAACCAATTTCAAAGCGGGTTTTTAACCCCTTTTGACAAACAGATGGCTGAGACCATGACACGGTTTTCTGCGTCCACCCCGGAAGAAGCCCTTGGAAAATATGCGGCGCATCTGGTAAGACGTATCAATCTGCTTCAGGCAGGAATTACAGGCCAAGGTATTAAGTGGCTTAAATCCCGACCCCAACCGTCGTATAATAACGTTGTATTGGGAACGGGTCAAAACCTGATTCCTGAAGTCAGTCAAAAACTCACTGACTTATACCTGTATTTTTTAATCTGGCGACAGGATAAAACAGGTATGAATCAGGAGATGAATAACCTGCAAACCTGGCTGAAACACATTTTGACGTTTGAAGGCGCAAACTTGAACTGGCTAATAGACTGGGTCAATTCGGATCCCTCTTTTTCGGCGGTAACCCTGGCCGATTTCTGGGGGACCAGTCTGGCAAAAAAAGAGCATGTAAGCGTGCCTCCTTGTTTTACCGTTCAAGGAAAGGAACAGATAGACGCTTTTCTAAAAGAGATTGAGTTGGCTCTTTTTGATCCTTTGATCATTGCAGAGCAGAAACTCGAATTTGAAAACTGGTATTTCCAAACATATTTTCAAGTCTGGCATGATTTTGCAGCGGTTTTTCCAAACGTACCGGATAATCTTGTGAGCAAAGAGAAATGGAAAGAAGTTGCTGCCGGGATGGGCTCAGATCAGAATCCTTATTTTGCTTTGTTTGCAAGGATAGCCAAAGAGCTGGAACCACTTTCCAAAGCGGAAAGGCGTCCGGATTGGGTAAATTTTATTAATGATTTCAAAAAGGTAAAGCTCCAGGCCAAAACAGTTGAAAAAAATGGATTGAAAAAAGCCGGTCTGATTAAAAAGGTTACGAAAAAGGTGGAAACAAAGATTAAAAAAGTGGAAAGAACCGTTGGCGTTGAATTCGACAAGGGGATCGATATGGAATTGATGCTGCTTGCCGGACGAGCCTTTTTTGATTATCAAAATGCCTTGAATGAAATTAGCCCGGCAAGCACATCCAGGCTGGTTGCATATAAGATGGCGGAAGAAATGTACGGTGAGGAGCTGGTCACCGGCAAATCCCCCTTTTATGCTGCTCAAAATGCCGTAAACTTACTAAAGACAGCGATGACTAACCCAAAAACAGATCCAGAAACGATGTGGAATCTTGTCACCGGTCCGCTGACATTCTATCATGAATTCGTTTTAAGGGAATCTGCCTGTTATCTTCAAAACCAATGGGAAAACGAAGTTCTTTTTGAGATTCAGCAAGTATCAGATCAAAAAAACATAAACCAGCTGGTTATGGGTGAGGGCGGTTCTGCGAAAAAATTCATTAAAGAGTCGGCAGAACCTTTTATATCCCGAGACTTAAAAAAAGGATACCATCCCAAAAAGGTAATGGGTAAATCGATTGAGTTTAATAAGTATTTTCTATCCTATTTAACTAAAGGCAGCATTTTAATTAAGGACACCATAGTTAGAGAGCCAGTACGGGCGGCTTATAGCGTTCAGATCAAGGCCTTACCCACCGAAGTCAATCAAGATGCTCTGTTAAGACCACATGCTACGATCCTGGAACTACAATGTTCAGGTGAAACGCCGAAACTGGCAAATTTTCATTTTCCTGTAAGAAAAACATTTAACTGGAGACCCGAAAACTGCGGGGATGTCATATTAAGTATAAAAGTTGAGGATATTACTCTGACAAAAAAATATACGGGAGATTTCGCTTTCCCAAACTTTATCAAAGACTTTGAAAAGGGACAACGTATATTTTATCGAAGTGAATTTCCCAATGAAAACGTTGCGCTCAAAAGAATGGGAATCAAATACATAACGGTAAAATATCAGTTCGAAGGGCACTTTCCGGTTTTAAAACTCCTTCGACCGGTTCCGGGTCCGGGAAGGATTCCACAGGATATTGCAAAATGCTGGGACTAGAAAAATTTAAAAACGTGTGGAATTGGGCGGCCTGCGGCAAACACCCGGTGGTTGGAGATTATTTCCGTTTAAACCTGAATACGTCTCTTTCGATTGCATTTGAACACTGGATCGAAAAAGGTTATCAGATTGTCAGCAGCAGGCAACTCTTGACTCAGTGGTATTCCTGGCGCTTCTGGGCCAAAGGTTTAAAAAAAGGGAATCTAATTTGCGGTGTTGCAAAAGACAGCAGCGACAGTATCGGACGACCCTATCCGCTGCTTATTATGGGAGATGGTTTCTTGGATGGATGGGAAGACCATTGGGAAATACTCCCCCATGCTTTTGGAAGGGTTTGGGATCAGATGGAATACATTTCATCACGACGATTTGATGACTTCAAAGAGTTGGAGAAAGAGGTTTACGCTATTAAAAACCCCCGCCAAGACTGGCTGGAATGGAAATCTAAAAATGCAAACTCAAACAAGCCTGAATCTTTAAGTAACCCCTTAACAATTTCAATAACCCATGGTGAAATAAAGAAAAAAGTGAGATACCTGTCAAAAAAAATGGAAGTTCATATACCCCTTGACAATCAGGCGATAAGAGATCCCTCTGATATGGCAGCCTTTTGGTGTTCTTTTTTAAAATCTCATAGCTCCGGTACACCTAATGCGGTATTTATGGGAGGAATCTCAGAAAAAAACTTTTTGGTAGTTTTTAACCGATCTTTAAATGCGAAAGATTTTATTCAACTTTGGTCTGGTTCTTATTTGTAATGCTGTTTGCAATAAGTTCGCCGGTTCTATGTTAATATTTCAACTACAGCTCTTTAAACTTGATTTATCACGAAGAATTTTTCTTGCTTTTTTAAACAGTTAAGAATATTATAGATTCATTCTGCAATAATACATATCTTCTTTTATCGAAAAAAAAGCCATTAATCTTGATTGATCCGATGGCTTAGATGTGAAATATTTGCCAAAGCCCCCGATATTACGCTTGATTTAGCTCAGTATTGACAAGATGATGATCTTATGATAATAAAATTCACCTTGGGCTTCAATTTATAGCAGAAGTGAAACTGAAAGCCCTTAAACCCATCCGAACAGCTTTTGACCTGGAAACTGAAAACAACAACAGAAAGTCATCAATGCGAGGCTTAAAATAAAATAATAAGACAACGCGTGTGTTTTTTCTGTAATCGGTCCAGTACATTGAAAGTGTTGCATCGATCAACGATCCATCTGGTTCCTAACCGGAAATCACTGTAAAAAATTAGGATTAGGAGAGGATTTACGTGACCCATTTCGACATTGATGCATTTCTAACTGAAATTTCACCGGATGCTCCCTGTGGAGAGGATATTTCCTACGATATCGAATTCTTGGAACTCGATCGACTTGCTCAAGGCACGGAAGAAACCCAAATAGGGGATCATATCCAAAAAAGCGAGGAGCCTGATTGGAAAAAAGTAAAAAGCCAGAGTCTTAAATTGCTTGAGCGCAGTCGGGATCTCAGGTTGATACTTTATTTGACTGTTTCGAAACTTTGTCTTGAGGGGCTGCCGGGGTTTTACGATGGGCTCGCTTTGCTGCGACGTATTATAGAATGTTATTGGGAATGTTTCTTCCCCCAATTGGATCCAGAGGATGACAATGATCCAATGGAGCGAATGAACATCATTGGGTCTCTTTCTCCCCCTCCGTCGGTAATGAGCGACCAGGATGCCATGAAATTCATCCCCCGATTAATGAATGTGCCTCTTTGTAAACCTGACAATGTTCGTTTGCCCCAACCAAGCCTGAGGCATTTTCTGGTGGCATCGGGGGAAATTTCAGTGCCTGAGACGGAAGCTAAAGATTTTCCTGCCATGCAGCTCATTGATGCTGCTTTCGAGCAGACCGATATTCAGGAGCTACAAAATACCGATCAGATATTGCACGGATGCATCGAGCATTTACATGCCCTGGACCACGTGTTAATTGACCATGTGGGGACGGCAATGGCACCCAATTTCGACAGTCTTGAGCAAGTGTTGAAACAAATGCACACAAAAACAGGTATGTACCTGGAGCGCAGGGGGTATGGTACGGATTCTTCATTTCTCAAGCAGACACAGAATAAAATAAAAACTTATTTCAAAGGCAAACAAACCCCATTAGATGAACCCCGGTCGGACGTTAACAAAGAGATGAAACTTTCAGCGGTTGAATCCTTAAATCAAGAATTATCCGGACAGATCACATCGAATCAGGACGTACATAAAGCTTTAGACATGATTATTGTTTATTATGAACAAAATGAACCATCCAGCCCCGTGCCTTTACTGTTAAGGCGGGCTAAACGTCTTGTTGGCCGAACTTTTGTGGATATCATCCGCAACATTTCCCCGGATGCAATGACCCAGGTACAAATGGTTAGCGGTGAGGAAGAACCAACCGACGGTTAATTCAATAGTTCGTAAAACAGTTCAGCATTGTTTTTGACAAATTTGTGATTAACCGTAACTCGCAAAATTAAAAAGATACCGAGAAAAGGAGAAGACATCATGGTCAAGGGAAAAGCCAGCAGTCAAAAATTTATTGCGCGCAATAGAGCTCCGAGGGTTCAAATAGAGTATGATCTGGAAACCTATGGAGCGGAACAGAAGATCAATCTGCCTTTTGTGATGGGGGTAATGGCCGATTTGTCCGGTAAACCGGAAGAGGCACTACCGGCCGTAGCAGATCGAAAATTTTTGGAAATCGACGTGGATAATTTTGATGAACGGATGAAATCTGCAAAACCGAGGGTTGCCTTTCAGATTCCAAACACGTTGACTGGAGAAGGTAATCTCAGCGTCGATCTGACCTTTGAAAGCATGGATGACTTTTCACCGGCTGCAATAGCCCAAAAAGTTGAGTCACTGAACAAACTGCTCACAGCCCGAACACAATTGGCCAACTTACTCACCTATATGGACGGCAAGGGGGGTGCGGAAGAGCTTGTTGCCCGGCTTCTAAACGATTCGGCGCTCATGCAGGCGTTGTCCTCGACACCCAAACCAAATGAGGAATCCGAAAAAACAGAAGGGGAGAGTTGATCATGGCAGATGAAAACAAGGCAGCCGCTACAGAAGCGGCAGAAGCCCAAACCATTGAGATGAGTGAATTTGAAGGGCTCCTCCGGAAAGAATTTAAACCCAAGACAGATAGAGCCCGCGAGGCTGTTCAGGCTGCCGTACAGGAATTGGCGGCACAAGCGCTGCAACAAACCGCATTGATTTCCGACGATGCCGTCAGGACCATTGAGACAATTATTGCAGAAATTGATAGAAAGCTTAGTGAGCAGATCAATTTAATCATCCATCATCCGGATTTCCAGCAACTGGAAGGAACGTGGCGCGGATTATCCTATCTGGTAAACAATACGGAAACCGATGAAATGCTCAAGATCAGGGTAATCAACCTGAACAAAAAAGATTTAGCAAAAACCCTAAAAAAATACAAGGGAACCGCATGGGATCAGAGCCCGTTGTTTAAAAAGATGTATGAGGATGAATACGGTACACCGGGTGGAGAGCCTTATGGCTGTTTGGTCGGTGACTATTTCTTCGACCATACTCCTCAAAATGTGCAAATTCTTGATGGGATGGCCAAAATTGCTGCTTCGGCACACGCACCGTTTATTTCCGCCGCCGATCCAGGGCTGATGAACATGGATACGTGGCAGGAGTTGGGGAATCCAAGGGATTTGACAAAAATTCTGCAAACCGCTGAATATGCGCCCTGGCGCTCTCTTCGAGACTCGGATGACTCCCGGTATATCGGTCTGACGATGCCCCGCTTTTTGTCCCGTTTGCCTTATGGAGCCAAAACCGATCCGCTGGAGGAATTTGATTTCGAAGAGGATATCGAAGGGGCTGATCATTCCAAATATTGTTGGGCCAATTCCGCTTTTGCCATGGCAGTTAATATCAACCGGGCCTTTAAATTTTTCGGTTGGTGTTCCCGGATTCGGGGAGCCGAGAGTGGTGGTATGGTGGAAGGATTGCCTTGCCACACATTTCCTACGGATGATGGGGGCGTGGATATGAAATGTCCGACAGAAATCGCTATCACCGACCGCAGAGAAGCGGAACTGGCCAAAAACGGATTAATGCCGCTTTCTCACTGGAAGAATACCGACTATTCGGTATTCGTGGGGGCGCAATCCTTGCATAAGCCAGCGGAGTATGATGATCCGGATGCAACCGCGAATGCAAATTTAGGGGCCAGACTGCCCTATCTTTTTGCAATATGTCGCTTTGCTCATTACCTCAAATGCATCGTACGGGATAAAGTGGGTTCTTTCATGGAGCGGGCAGATATGGAAAAATGGCTGAACAACTGGATCACCCAATATGTTACTACGGATCCGTCCGCTTCGGAAAGTGTTAAAGCGAGATATCCGTTATCGGCTGCAGAAGTGGTGGTCGAGGATATTGAAGGCAATCCGGGATACTATAGCGCCAAGTTTTATCTGCGCCCTCATTATCAGTTGGAAGGCTTGACCGTATCTTTAAGACTGGTTTCAAAACTGCCATCGGCCAAGGGTGGAGCCTGATTTCATTAAAACCCGCATCCTGGTTAAACTGGTAATATGAAAAAGTGAGGAGCCATGCAAGCAGAGACATATCTTCAATCCGGTGATCTTGAAAAAGCGCTGGCTGAACTCAAAGAGAAAATTCGCAAACATCCTGAAAAAGTTGAGCTGCGGATATTTCTGTTTCAATTGCTAAGTGTTATGGGGCAGTGGGAACGTGCCATGACCCAGCTCAATGTTGCAGCGGAAATGGATTCGGATGTCTTACTGATGGCCCAGGTCTATCGTCCTGCTTTGAATTGTGAGGTATTACGAGCCAATGTTTTTCAGGGCAGACGGACCCCACTGTTTTTTGGCGAGCCTTTGGACTGGATGGTTTGGCTTACACAGATACCAGCCCTGTTAGCGGCCGGTAAATCCGGGGCGGCAGTGGCTTTGCGTGACCAGGCCTTTGATGCGGCGCCGGCGATATCAGGGCAAATTGACGGGAAGGCGTTCACCTGGATTGCTGATGCAGATGAGAGGCTGGGGCCCATTCTTGAAGCCATCATCAACGGAAAGTATTATTGGGTAGCTTTTGAGCGGATTCGAAAAATACAAATCGAAAAACCTGTCAATCTCCGTGATATGATATGGATTACGGCAACATTCACATGGACCAATGAAGGTCAGGCGGTTGGCCTTCTTCCAAGCCGGTATCCCGGTTCGGAAGAAGAGGAAGACAGCGGATTTCGGATGAGCCGAAAAACCAACTGGAGGAATCTGGGGAATAATTTTTTTATTGGTTTAGGGCAGCGCATGCTGACTACGGATCATGGAGAATATCCTTTGCTGGATATTCGAGAAGTGACCTTCGATCCTTTGGACATCCTACCAAAAGAAAGCGTTCAGCATGGCTGAGTTGACACCGTTAGAAAAATTACAGCCTTGTCTGCTGGACAGGCTGACCGACGATGAGCCGGAAAAAAAGCAGGAAAGCCGTAATCAGCGTGTGGTGAGCCTGCCAAGATACCGGGAAGCGGTTTTGCGCGATCTGTCCTGGCTGCTGAACACCCACGCCGATGCTGGGCAAAGCGGTTTGGACGAGTTTGATGATATCGTATCATCGGTTTTGAATTTTGGCGTACAGAACGTAGCAGGTATGACGGCGTCCAGCCTTAGTGTCGATGACATGCGGTATCATCTAATTGAAGCGATTCGGCGTTTTGAGCCGCGTATTCTTCCCGATACCCTTTCCATTGGCATAACGATAGATCAGCATGCAATGAGCAATCGCCGCTCGCTTAGTTTTGAAATCCATGGGATTTTATGGACCCAATCCATTCCCGAATCGCTGTTTATTAAAACCGAATTGGATCTTGAAACAGGCAAGGCCCGGCTAAATTGGGGGGTCAGTGGATAGACGGTTATTGAGATATTATAATGAGGAACTCCGACATCTGCGGAGTACGGCAGGTGATTTTGCCAGGGAGTTTCCTAAAGTTGCCAACCGGCTCTCTCTGGATGAATTTGCCTGTGGTGACCCTTATGTGGAACGGTTGCTGGAAGGATTCGCATTTCTTGCTGCGCGTGTTCACCTGAAATTAGATGCCGAATTTCCACAGTTTACCCAGGCGATGCTGGAAACCGTTTATCCTCACTATCTGTCTCCAACTCCCTCTATGGCAGTTGTCAGGTTCAACTTTGACATAAGGGGAAGCGGCCTGGAAAATGGATTTGAGATTCAGCGGGGAACGGTTTTACGGTCGGTGATCGGCCGCGATGATCGAACTGCGTGCGAGTATCGTACCGGACATTCTGTCATGCTTTGGCCGGTCAAAATAATTCAAGCGGATTATTTTGCGCGGGATATAAGCAGCCTAAAGCCACCGGATTCGATGGCTGCTGCCAAAGCAGGGATCCGTATTCGACTTGAAACTCGGTCAGATCTAACCTTTTCTAAATTAAACCTGGATACATTAACCTTTTTTATCCGGGGTGCTGAAGATTTTCCGATGAAAATTTACGAGCAAATCTTTGCTCACCGTAAAAATTTACTGGTCCAGCCAACGGAAAAGCCTTATGCCTGGCAGCATGTGCTGCCGCCTGAAAAAATCGAGCCGGTGGGATTTATTGATGAGGAAGCCCTTTTGCCGGTTGTGGCCCGATCTTTTCGGGGCTATCGGCTGCTCCGGGAATATTTTGCCTTTCCGCAACGGTTTTTATTCTTCCGAATCAATGGCCTGCGCCGCTACATCGAACAATGCCAAAGCAACCTTATTGATCTGGTTATTCTTCTTGATCAGGAAGACTCGGCGCTTGAAGGGCGGATTGATGCTACTAATTTTGCTTTGTATTGCACCACGGCGATCAACCTGTTCTCAAAACGCGCTGATGTTATTCACCTGTCCGATAAATTTACTGAATTTCACGTTGTTCCCAATCGGACTCGACCCATGGATTATGAGGTCTTTCAGGTGACCAACGTAACCGGTTACGGCGTTCGTGCCGATGAAAAACAATCTTTTACCCCTTTTTATTCGGCTACTGATGTAGAAGAAAAAAATGGCAGTGGCGCATACTTCACGGTGAATCGCACCCCCCGTATAATGTCGAGCAGGGAGAAGCAGCGGGGTCGCCGATCCAGCTACGGCGGCAGTGAAGTATTTTTGTCAATTGTAGATTCTGCCGCAGCACCGTACCGATCCGATCTGCGGCAGCTGGCAGTTGAAACCCTTTGTACCAACCGCGATCTTCCCATTCAAATGGGGGTTGGCCGGGGTAAAACGGATTTCAACCTTGACATCGCTTCACCGGTGGAGGCTGTGCGGTGTGTGGTGGGACCGACACCACCCCGCCCCTCTATTGCCGAAGGAGAGACCTGCTGGCGAATTATTAATCATCTGAGTTTAAATTATCTTTCATTAGTAGAAGGTACGGATCAAAAAGGTTCGGCGGCCATTCGGGATTTGTTCAGGTTATATTGTGACGCCCGCAATATCCAGTCTAAAAAACAGGTAGAAGGTTTATTGGCCGTTAACAGCCGGCCCGTTACCCGACGGATCAGCGACCGGGGAAACCTGGCTTTTGTCCGGGGGCTTGAGATTACACTCGAATTTGATGAATCGGCTTTCGAGGGAACCGGGGTATTTCTGTTAGGATCGGTAATGAACATTTTTCTTTCCAAGTATGTCTCAATCAACTCGTTTACGGAAACGGTGATCAAGACACGGGAACGTGGAGAAATTATGCGATGGCCGGCAGATTTGGGGACCAGACACACGCTTTAAAACTCGGTTTTCTCGAAAATCCTGTGGGCCTCAGTTTCTTTCAGGCTGTCCGACGGGTGGAATGCCATTTTTCGGATAAACCCCGGGTGGGTTATGCAACCCGTTCGTCGGAAGAACCGGTTCAATTTTGCCAGGAATCTTCTTTGAGATTTCCTCCGGCAACGCTTCAGCGTTATGAGCAAGCTACAGGAACCAGCAAGCCGCGCCTTATGGTCAATTTTCTGGGACTGCTCGGGCCTCAGGGGCCCATGCCTCTTCACATTACGGATTACGTTCACGACCGCGAACTGAATCATAACGACCATACCTTGGCCCGTTTTTTAGATATTTTTAATCACCGCATGATCAGTTTGTTCTACCGGGCCTGGGGCTGCGAGCGTCAAACTGTAAGTTACGACCGTCCCTATGAAGATCGCTTCTCAGTCTATATCGGAAGCCTGATCGGCATCGGCCTTGACTCCCTTTGCCACCGGGATAACGTTCCTGATGTGGCAAAGTTGCATTTTTCCGGACATTTATCTTGCCAGACGCGTCATGCCGAGGGGCTGCGTGCGATTTTAGAACATTATTTCGGCATAAAGACATCCATCGAGGAGTTTATCGGCCAATGGATCAGGATTCCCGAAACTTACCGATGCCGATTGGGTCAGTCCGCCGATTCATCAACCGTAGGTGTTAACGCGATCGTGGGTTCCCAGGTATGGGATTGCCAGCAAAAGTTCAGAATAGTATTGGGCCCCATGAGCCTGAAAAAATATGAACAAATGATGCCGGGAGAAACTAGTTATACAACACTGAAAGACTGGGTGAGAAATTATGTGGGAGACGAACTGTCCTGGGAACTTCAGCTTATCTTGAAGGCGGCCGAAGTACCGAAAATACGCCTGGGTGAATCAGGGCGTCTGGGATGGACAACCTGGGTTCAAAGTTATCCCTTTGAACAGGATGTCAAAGATCTTGTGCTTCAGTCAGAGGGGTGTTAGCATGGAGATGCGGGACCCCTCACCGGTATTCGGGTATAAAATAACCATGGATTGAACAACAGCAAAAGGACATCATCATGGCGGAAATAAGTCGTACAGCGTTGTTTGGCAAGCTTAACAGCCTGGCGTATAAATCGGTGGAGAGTGCTACTGTATTTTGCAAGATGCGCGGAAATCCATATGTTGAACTGGTACATTGGCTAAACATGGTTCTGCAGCTGCAAAATTCGGATCTTCATTGTATTTTTAATCACTACGACCTCAATCCCTCCCGCCTGGCATCCGACATTACAGCTTCCCTGGATAGTCTGCCGCGTGGGGCAACCTCCATATCGGACTTTTCACCCCACCTGGAAGAGGCTGTTGAAAGGGCATGGGTTTTCAGCACACTGCTCTTTCGTGTCTCCCAGGTGCGTACAGGACATATGATCATTGCACTGTTAAAGACACCGGGTCTGAAAGCAATATTGCCCGGGATATCCTCTGAATTTAAAAAAATAAAGGTGGAAGACCTGTCGGACAGGTTTTCATCCGTTGTCAGCGGTTCACCGGAAGATACTCTCGGTGCACAAGACGGTACCCGGGTGGGTGGTGGTGTCGCCCCTGGCGAGGCCAGCGGTGCGGTGGCACCGGCGGTAATGGGCAAACAGGAAGCATTGGCTCAGTTTTCCGTGGATTTGACGGAAACCGCCCGAAAAGGGTCCCTTGATCCCATTTTGGGCCGGGATAAGGAAATCCGTCAGATTATCGACATCCTTATGCGCCGTCGTCAAAATAATCCCATCCTGACGGGAGAGGCTGGTGTAGGAAAGACAGCGGTAGTGGAGGGATTTGCTCAGCGTATCGTATCGGGTGATATTCCACCGCCGTTGAAAGATGTTTCTGTGCGTACTCTGGATTTGGGGCTTCTCCAGGCGGGCGCCAGCATGAAGGGGGAGTTTGAAAACCGTCTGCGGCAGGTAATTGAAGAGGTCCAGGCGTCACCCAAACCGATCATCCTCTTCATTGACGAGGCCCACACCCTGATCGGTGCCGGTGGTGCCGCCGGATCTGGAGATGCTGCAAATCTGCTCAAGCCTGCCCTTGCCCGGGGGACGCTCAGGACCATTGCGGCGACCACATGGGCCGAGTACAAAAAGTATTTTGAGAAGGATGCTGCTCTTACCCGGCGATTTCAGGTGGTGAAAATTGATGAACCGTCTGAAGATCAGGCGGTTATCATGATGCGCGGATTAGCAGGCGTCAGTGAGAAGCATCATCGGGTGCAAATACTCGATGAAGCGCTGGTAGCTGCGGTACAGCTTTCTCATCGCTATATTCCCGCTCGTCAGCTTCCTGACAAAGCGGTCAGTCTGCTGGACACCGCCTGTGCACGGGTGGCGGTCAGTCTGCATGCGACACCTCCGGCCGTTGAAGCATGCCGGCGGCGTATCTCGGCGCTGGAGACGGAAAATGAAATTTTGGCCCGTGAAGAAGCGGTGGGGTTGGCCCGCCAGGATCGGCAGGATGAGATTAAAGCCCAGCTGGCTCATGAAGTCGAAGAACTGAAAATGCATGAAGATGCCTGGCAAAAAGAAAAAGAGCTGGTCGATAAGATTCTTGAACTAAGAGGTACTCTCAGGGCTGGTATCGGAAAATCCATTGATGAAAATTCCGCCGAAATGGGTTTTTCAGAATCTGAGAGCAAGGTCGGGTCGGAAAACAAAGAAGTTTCGCAGACAGAGACCGGAAGCGGCATTCTGACCCCGCAGGAACGCGAAACCATGATGGCTGAGCTGAAAGAGCTGATGGATAAGCTTAGCGATATCCAGGGGGAATCTCCGTTGATTTTGCCGAGCGTCGGTGCTCAGGTAGTCGCATCAGTGGTCGCCGACTGGACCGGTGTCCCGGTTGGCCGCATGGTCAAAAATGAAATTGAGGCCATCATGCATCTGGCTGATACGCTCGAAAAACGTGTGATCGGACAGCGACATGCCCAGGATGCTATCGCCATGCGCATTCGGACTTCGCGGGCCAGGTTGGAGAATCCGGCTCGACCGATCGGTGTTTTTCTGCTGGTGGGACCGAGCGGTGTGGGCAAAACAGAGTCAGCGCTGGCTTTGGCAGAGGCCCTTTACGGGGGCGAGCAGAATGTTATCACCATTAACATGAGCGAGTTTCAGGAAGCCCACACTGTTTCGACCTTAAAAGGAGCCCCCCCTGGATATGTGGGATACGGTGAAGGCGGGGTGCTCACTGAAGCTGTTCGCAGGCGCCCATACAGTATCGTACTGCTGGATGAAGTGGAAAAAGCCCACAAGGACGTGCACGAAGTCTTTTTCCAGGTTTTCGATAAAGGAAGAATGGAAGATGGTGAGGGGAGAATGATCGATTTTAAGAATACCATCATTCTTCTCACCAGCAATGTGGGGACCGGTCTGATAATGAGCATGTGCAAGGACCCGGAACTCATGCCCGATCCCGAGGGTATGGTCAAGGCGCTGCGAGGGCCTTTGCTGAAAGCATTTCCTGCAGCTTTTCTGGGACGGTTGACAGTGGTTCCGTTTTATCCTCTTGGCGACGAAGTGCTGAGGAAGATCATTCGCCTGCAACTGGGTAGAATTGAAAAACGTATCCAGGAAAATCATCAGGTACCATTCACTTATGACGACGAGGTTGTCGAATTGGTCCAAAACCGTTGCACCGAGGTGGAAAGCGGTGCGCGAATGGTGGATGCTATTTTGTCCCATACCCTGTTACCTGAAATCAGCAGCGAACTTTTATCACGCATGATGGAGGGGAAAGTGCTGGCTCGGGTTCACATGGGTGTGCAAGACGGTGGTTTCAGCTATTCTTTTACCTAAGTACATGTATTCGTAATTACGGTCACGTACTTATACCCTGGTTTATCCATTCTATTTATGCAAAAGTTTAAAGTGCCTAAAGTGAACTAAAGTGCCTAAAGCTAAGGTATTCTATCCATTTTTAATTATAATTGATCGCGCTGGAAGCGCGTTCCTCAAACCTGGCCCAGACCGATCACCAATACCCTATATTCAAAAAGG
>CAYPIW010000216.1:0-15853 GCA_964410925.1 uncultured Desulfobacteraceae bacterium | reverse complement strand
TTCTAATCCGACCCTTTTGAATATTGTGTATTGGTGATCGGTCTGGGCCAGGGTTATGGTGCCGCCTTCAGCGGCTTCATTTTAAAACTTTAGCTCACTTCACACTTCACACTTTAGCTCACTATCCACTTCACATTTTATTTCACTTTAGACACTTTTAATTTGTACGGCTTTAATTAAAATGACCCCTTTGGGGATAACCAAAGACTGGTCCTCTATGCCAGGATTTTTACGCTTTTTGAATATCGGCCAGAACAGACTCGACCAGATTCCTTATCTCTGAAAGCCTGTCTTCAGACATGGCTTCAAAACGCAGCACCAGGGCCGGCTGAGTGTTGGATGCGCGAACAAGACCCCACCCGTCGTCAAACAGAACCCGGACTCCGTCGATATCAATAACATTGTACCGCGATCGGAAAAATTCGGTCGCCTTTTTGACAATGGCGAACTTTTTATCATCCGGGCATTCAACACGTATCTCGGGTGTTGAAAATGTTTTGGGAACATCAGACAAAAGTTCGGATATTTTCTTTCCGGTTTGGGTTAATATTTCGAGGAGCCTGCATGACGCATAGGTGGCGTCGTCAAAACCGAAATATCGATCGGCAAAAAAAATGTGGCCACTCATCTCACCGGCCAGTTCGGCCTTTTCTTCTTTCATTTTCTTTTTAATCAAAGAATGTCCGGTTTTCCACATAATGGCCCGGCCGCCGTGCTTTTCGATGTCATCATACATTGTCTTTGAACATTTTACTTCGGATATGAATGCTGCCCCGGGTTTTCTGGAAAGGATCTCCCGGGAAAATATGATCATGAGCTGGTCACCGAATACAAGATTCCCTTTCTCATCCACAACCCCGATTCGATCGCCGTCCCCATCATAACCGATGCCCACATCCAATCCCTTTTCCTTTACCAGTGCAATAAGGTCCTGCATGTTCTTTGCCACCGTGGGATCAGCTTCATGGTTTGGGAACGTTCCATCCATGTCGCAATAAATATCGTAAACGTCGCAATTAAGGTTCTTTAATATGGGTACGGCAACCACTCCTGCGGTACCGTTACCCGCATCCACGCCCACCTTGACGGGGGCGGCTATGGTTATATTCCTGATTAAAAAGTCCTTATAGGGCGTGACAGCGTCGGCTGCAGAAAGAGAACCTTTGCCCCGGACAAATGATTTATCGGTAATAATTCCAAGAATTTTCTGGATATCCTGGCCATGAATCGAATCCAAATCCATACAAAGCTTAAAACCGTTATACTTGCCGGGATTATGGCTGGCGGTAACCATCACACCCCCTTCCCGGTCAAAATGCTGGATTGAGAAATAGAAAACCGGAGTCGGGCAAACTCCGATGTCCATCACGTCACATCCGGTTGACCGTAACCCTTCAATAATTTTTTCCGAATAGAGGTCGGAAGTCAAACGGCAATCACGGCCCACGGCGAGCTTTGAGCGGCCATGATTCCTGAGAAAAGTCCCGACACCTTTTCCGATCAGCATGACATCATTTTCTGTCATATCCTTTCCTGCAATTCCCCTGATGTCATATTCTCTGAACATTTCCGGATTCATAACAGTCTCCTTTCCTAAAATGTTTAATAGTCTCCAAATTTACCGGCTTGACACCCCGGCATTCTGTATCTATACTCACTTGAAATTTATTTAACAAGGCAATTTTTATCCTTTCAATTCGGATTTATAGTAATTTGTTGTCTCGAAACACATATTCATAACCTGTTGACGGCATCGTAAATCAGAAAGGAGAACCCGTAACATGAGCAAAATCATGCAATTGACCGTGCGTGTTCGTCCGTATTACAAAAAAAGCCTGAAGGCGGATTTTCCCTCGATTGGCGGGAACCTGAGCTATCTTAATGACGCGTGGATAGAGGAAGGCCCCTCGCTGTTTGACATCGTGGGCAAGCTGGACAGGCTTCTCTATGATCTGGAAGGAAATCCGCCGTTCAGAGAGATTCTTCTTAAACACCAGGACAAACTCCGCAAGCTTTACAATGAAGTTGAGGAGAACATTGCCGATTGGAACCTGTCCAGGGCCGATCAGGCATTGTATCAGATCGAAGACGTTTTTGATCAAATCGAATGGGAACTGGGGAGTTAGAGGGGAGGTTTATCCTTTAACCACGGCCATGGGCCTGAGTTTCGCCACTTTTTTTGAAATTCCGGCCTCATGAACCACCTCCACAACCTGGGAAATATCCTTGTATGCCTCGGGTATCTCTTCAGCCAGTGTGGATCTGCCGGTCCATCTGACAAGAATTCCCTTGTCTTCAAGTTCCCGTTGTATGGGCCGCCCTTTGCTGGCCTTTTTTGCGGCGGTTCGGCTCAAAACACGCCCGGCGCCATGACAGGTGGAACCGAATGTTTCCTGCATGGCCTTTTCCGTACCCGCAAGAACATATGAAGCCGTACCCATATCTCCGGGTATGATTACCGGCTGTCCCACAGATCGATATGGGTCACACAGGGCCTCGTGTCCGGCCGGAAAAGATCGGGTGGCGCCTTTTCGGTGAACACAGACCGTGTGTTTTTTTCCATCGATAACATGAACTTCTTTTTTTGCGATGTTGTGACATACGTCATAAAGCAGTGTCATGTTAAGGTCCCTGGGACTGATACCGAGGACTCTGTTAAGTATCTCACGGGAATGGTGCATTAAAATCTGCCGGTTGGTCCAGGCATAATTTGCGGCACAGGCCATGGCATTATAATAGCGCATCCCTTCGCTGGATTGAATCCTGGCGCAGGCAAGTTGTCGATCTGGAAGATCAAATCCCAGCTTTTTTACATGCTTGGTCATAAAAGCCAGAAAATCATCGCAAATCTGATACCCCAAACCCCGGGATCCGGTATGGAGCATCACTGTGACCTGTCCTTCAAAAAGCCCGAATGCCTGGGCCGCCTGTGTATCATAACCCGCTTCCACCACGCCGATTTCAGGAAAATGATTTCCCGACCCCAGGGTTCCGAGCTGCTTGAGCCCCCTTTCCAGTGCCCTTTGACTGATCACACTCGGGTCGGCATTCGGCATACATCCGCCATCTTCCGTATGTTCTAAATCCAGCGCGTCTCCAAGCCCCCGGCTGACCGCCCATTTGCTGCCCGTTTGAAGCACCTTTTTTTCTTCGGGTACGGAAAGTTTGATAGAACCTTTTGAGCCTACACCGGTAGGAATGCCCTGAAAAAGGGCATTTACAAGATTTTCGAGTTTTGGACGCACTTCTTTTTCCACGAGGGAGGTTGTTGCCAGGCGTACCCCGCAGTTAATGTCATACCCCACTCCGCCCGGAGATATGATGCCCGATTCCCAGTCAAAGGCCGCAACCCCGCCGATGGGAAATCCATACCCCCAGTGCATGTCCGGCATGGCCAGCGATGCTTTTAAAATGCCCGGAAGAGTTGCAACGTTCGCCACCTGTTTAATAGGTTCTTTCTGGTCTTGGGCTTTGAGCATGGAGTCTGTTGCGTAAATAATCCCCGGAACGCGCATGGCGCCTGTTTTCAGGACTTCCCACCGGTATTTGTCTATTTTTTTAATTTCCATGGGTTTCTTCTATGGTTACATTGGAATTTTCATTTAGAATTATTTTAGCGTGAAGAGATAACTGTGTCAAGATGACAAAATAAACCTTCTAAATATCAAATATAATCTTCGCTTCCCATCCGGAGGCGCTGCGGTTCACCCGGATCTGGTGGTAGGTTACGGCTTTGATTTCGGTTTTTATAATATGGCGATCAGGGTTAAAGGGATCACATTCGACGGTTGCGTGAAGTTCGGTTTCAGACAGGGACAGAATTCGGGCCTTTTTTAAGAGCAGTTCTTTTCCGTTCCACAGGTACAACACCTCTCTGAGCCAGTTGACCATCAGATCGGACCAGTCATCCCCGGACACCTCAATTCGAAAGGACTCAAGGCCGGTTAACTGATTGATTTCGGTAATAAGATCAAACAGAGCCCATGCGGCATTGGCAAAAAGCTCTTTTGGATCCGAACCATAAACATGAATGCCAAAATCCGCCGTATGGTCAATCAAACTATACTTTCTCTTAATCCTGTGGGGCAGGCTTTCTAGCCTGCCAAAGCTTTCCAGCCTGCCAAAGCTTTCCAGCCTGCCAAGGCTTTCTAGCCTGCCAAAGCTTTCCAGCCTGTCAAAGCTTTCTAGCCTGCCTTTACCATGCATGGTCAACAAACTACTAAACTCATAATCTTCCGGCCTGTCTACTAATCCTGCATTAACCGGATTATTATGGATATATTTGAATTTGTCTAACCAGTCGGCTTCATTTCTAATCAGATGATCAAAACTTTCATCCTGCCAGAATGATCCTTTTCTATTAAGAATTCTGTTTATTTCCCTTGAAGTATAGCCCTTTATTCCTTGTAGAATTTTAGACAATTTCCAACCATGTAAAGGTGTTAAGAGTAAATGAACATGATCCGGCATCACAACATAAGCATCTAAAGTATACCTTTCTCCATAACCAAACCATAAAGCTTCTTCTACTATATCTGCCAGAACAGATTCTATCAAGGGTTTGCCAAGATCTTTATTGACTCTGAAGGTAATAAAATATGTAGATCCTTCCTTCTCCCAATGGGGTAATCTTCTTTTGTGCTGATGAACTAAGCTCAAGTCTTCTTTTAGTAATGGTTTTAGATTGCCATAATTTATAGCAGGCTGGAAAGCCTGCCCTACAGGTTTATCCTGAAGCCATTTTCTTATTCTTTTCTTTTTGTTCAATATTTGAATGTCCATAAGAAATCTATAATAAGTCTAGATGATTATCCGGCCTGTTTTTTCAGTCGAGTATCCTCCTAAAAGTTCTACTCTCTTTTTGAACTCTGGAGAATTAATGGTATCAAGCAGGATCCGGATGTTTTCAGATTCATAAAATATTTCGGGAATAATCAGGTCATACTGTTCCGTGACCACCGGGATAAAATCCAGGTTCAGGGCTTTTGCGGCGGCATAGATTCCAAGGGCCACATCCACGGTTCCGCTGAGCACCGCCACGGCCACCGACATATGGGTAAATTCTTCGTTCTCATATCCCTTGACGCCAGAGGGATCGATACCCAGCTGAGTTAAGCGGAAATCCAGAAGAATTCTTGTGCCGGAGCCCGCCTGCCGGTTGATGAACGTGATATCCTTGCGGCCAAGATCTTCAATACCGCTGATGGCCTTGGGATTTCCCGGAAGTACGATCAGTCCCTGATCCCGAAGAACGAGATTCACCAGTTTTACCCGGACATCGGGAAGATGTTTTTTAATATAGGATATATTATAAGAGCCGTTCCGGGTATCCAGAAGATGGGATCCTGCCAAATGGCAAACCCCTTTTTTAATGGCCATCAGACCGCCCATGCTGCCCACATGGCTTGATGAGAGGGTAAGATTTTTGTGCCCGAAGCGAATCTGGTCTGCCAGAATATCCAGGGTGTTGTCATGGCTTCCCACCACCACCACCGTATTTTTAATGGAAGACAGAGGACGCAACAGTTCGGCCGTGACGGGCTTATGAGGTGCTAACCCTTCAATATTATTCGGTACACGGATAATGCCGTCGGCTTGGGTTAGAGTGGTGATACACCCGGCGCCGCGGGGCAGGGGAGTGGCCACAATTCTGTTGCCTACGGCTCCCAGCTTCACCCGTAAAAATTCTTCGACGCCCAGTTTTGAGGCAATCTTTTTTGTGGGCTCAACGGCAACCGCGGGTCTTTGTTTTTCCGGCTGTCCCAGCATGAATGATAATAACGGACCCACAAACTGTTCAAAAGCAATTATGGCGGATACCGGGTACCCCGGAATACCGAAGATGGCTTTGTCTTTTATTTCGCCGATGATCAGAGGCTTTCCGGGCATAATGGTAACGCCGTGGACCAGCACCCGGCCGAGATCATCAATAACATTTCTGGTATAATCCTCAGATCCTGCCGACGACCCGCCCACGGTCAGGACCATATCAAAATCAGTGTTGACCGCATCCAGAATTGCCTGTTGTATTATTTCGAAATCATCGATGAGCATTTCATGACGGACACATCTGCCGCCGTAAGACTCGATCAGTTTGCCGAGAACAAAAGAATTTGTTTCGAGCACCTGACCCGGTTTAAGATTTTCAAGAGATGTTTTACGCCAGTCCACCAGTTCGGAGCCTGTGGGAATAACCAGTACGTTTGGTTTTTTCCTTACGGGCACGCTAAAGACGCCTCCTGAAAGAAGGGCTCCCACACAATAGGGAGTGATGACATGGTTATGGGGGAAGAGAAGCTCGGTTGCCACGATATCTTCACCGACTTTTCGAACGTTTTGCCAGGGGAATGCCGGCGCCTCAATTTCAATCCGGCCCTGGCCCACATCATTGACATGTTCTATCATGATAACCGCGTTGGTGTTTTCAGGCATGACGTGGCCCGTATTTATATAAAAAGCGCCTGTACCCATAACCAGTTCCTTTGGCCGTGTTTCAGAAGCACCGAAGGTCTTTGCCGCTGTTACGGCGATTCCGTCCATTGCAGCCAGATGAAAGTTGGGAGAAGAAATCACGGCGAATACCGGTTCCGCCAGAACCCGGCCCACGGCGTCAGGAACCGAAACCGTCTCTTTTAAAAGAGGTTGAGATAAGGAAAACCGCTCAAAGAGGATTTGGCGAGCCTGTTTGAGGGTTTTCATGTTTAAATATATATTACGCGGGTTGTTCATTTTGTTGCTCCATTATTTCCGAGAAGACTGAACATCGAACATCGGGTTGAAAAAATGAACGTCCAACATCAAACGTCCAACGTCGAACATCGAATAATGATGTCGCTCCGCTCCCCAAATTATTTTAATAGAATTCCTGCCCTTGTTTTTGTTTTTCATTCAACATTTTTACCCCGTGAAACTTTTTTTCTATTTCACTGGGCGATGTTGGCCTCCGGCTCGTAGTAGCCTGCGGCTCGGAGAGACGTTCGATGTTGGACATTCGTCTTTTAAACCGGAATCACCTCGACTCCGGCTCCCTTGTCCAGCCCTTCGGTGTTCACCCCGATTTCAATTAGCCCGTGGGCTTTTACCATTGTGTTTATCAGTCCTGATTTTCCAAGAATCGGTTCGGCCCAAAGCACGCCGTTTTTCTGATTCAAGCGTACCCGGATATAATCGGTTCGTCCCTGGGAAGACGAGATATTTCTGCTCAGTCGCGCGGAAAATTTGAAATTTTTTTTGTGTTCAATGGACAGGCCGCTGATTTGATCGATGAAGGGTTTGACCACGACTTCAAAAACGACCATGGTTGAAACCACTTGTCCGGGCAGGCCCCATATGGCGTGATGATGTGATTTGGCCAGAATCGTCGGTTTTCCCGGGCTTATAGAGATGCCGTGTACAAGGATTTGGGCATCGGGAAGTGCGGTGAGCACCTCGATGGTAAAATCTCGGGTGCCCACTGAACTTCCTCCCGAAATCAAGACCATATCCGTTTTGTCCAGGGCCAGGGTACATTTTTTCAACAAATTATCAAAGTCGTCTCGAACAATTCCGAAGCTAACCGGATCAGCCCCGGCACTTTTGACAAGGCCGGAGAGGGTATACATGTTTATATCCCGAATTTGGCCGGGGCCCGGCGTTTCATCAATGGGGACGATTTCGTCTCCGGTAGAGATAATACCGATCACCGGTTTTTTGTAAACCCTGATCCTGTTTTGGCCAAAGGCGGCCAAAAGTCCGGTTTCCTGGGCTCTGAGTCTTTTCCCTCCCGAAACCAGGACGGCATTTTTACGGATATCTTCGCCTTTTTCAAGAATATTCTGTCCGGGAGCAATGCTGCGGTATACCTCAATACTTGTAGGGTCCACCGCTTCCGTGTGTTCTATCATGATGACACTGTCGGCCCCCTCCGGTAACATGCCCCCGGTTGAGATCCTTGCGGCTTGCCCGATTCCGATGGGAAAAGAAGGAGGTTCTCCCATAATGACGGAGCCTGTGACAGAAAGATATGCGGGATTTGCCTCCGATGCGCCGAAGGTCGAGGATGCCCGCACCGCATAACCGTCCATGGCGGATCGTGTAAAATCAGGAAGGTCCACGTCCGCAGTGATGTCCTGGGCAAGCACCCTTCCGGACGCTTCACCGAGCGATATTTGTTCAGTTTCTACCCGAGGAAAATCAGATGCGTATGTCAGGACCTTTTTTAAATCCGTAACCGTGAAAAATTCTTTCATAATCAACAAATACTCCGCTGCTCTTCGTATCTCCTAAACCTGAATGCTCGATGCTGGACGGGTTTACCAGGAAACCGGTATCCGGTAACAGGCATCATAATGGGGTGTGAATCAAGACGGTTGTTTGCTAAGATTGCCATGGCTGTTTGGTTTTCCCCTGACACCTGAACCCTGACACCTGAACCCTGACACCTGAACCCTGACACCTGAATTTCCAACGAAATTTCAAAATTTAAAACTATAGTATGACAGCCGATTATGTGTCAAGGAATCGGAAATGAAATCTTCACATTTAAACGCAATAAGATATAAGACAACATGTTGACCGTTTAAAAATTTCTTTTTCTCCTTGATAAAATTAGTTTTTTTGTTTAAATAATGCTGTATGGGATATATCTTCGATTTTAATGACGCCGTGGGCTACGAAAAATGGTTTGACAATCCTCATAACCGGTTTGTTTCCGAACTGGAAAACCGGGTTATGCTCGATTTGCTCAAGCCCGCCAGAGGAGAGAGTGTTCTGGAAATCGGTTGCGGAACCGGCGCCGGCCTGCTGACATTTATAGATGCCGGAGTTCAGGTAACCGGAGTGGACCCGTCTCCTTATATGCTGGATATTGCACTAAAAAACGTAGGAAATCGAGCGGATCTCCACCGGGGGTTTGCAGAGGATCTTCCCTTTGAAGACAACTCCTTTAACCATGCCTGTTTTATTACCACCCTGGAATTTGTCGAAGATCCCAAAAAGGCCATTGAAGAGGCAAGCAGAGTTGCAAAAAACAGGATATTTCTGGGAGTTCTTAATAAATATTCGGTCAAAGGGATTCAGCGCAGGGTCAAAGGAATTTTTACCAGTACCATATATAACCGGGCTCATTTTTTCAGTATCTGGGAGCTTAAACAGACCATCCGGTCGCTTTTGGGGGATGTGCCCATATCATGGCGCACCGTATGTCATTTCCCGGCGGCAACCGGATGGATGACCCGCAGGATGGAACGGTCCGCCATGTTGCAAAGATGCCCGTGCGGAGCTTTTATCGGCATGGTGGTTACCCTTGTTCCGCGTTTCAGAACCCGGCCCCTTGTCGTGCCGATTAAAGCAAAACATACCACCGGTGCGGCGGCCGGATAGAGGGTGTAAATCAAGACCGTTGCTAAACACTGATCCTTGTCTATTGGCAAACCGTGGCTCCGAAGCCCTATTTTCAGGTTTCAGGTTTCAGGTTTCAGGTTTCAGGTGTCAGGTCGGGAGATCGAATGATGGAAGCTTATTTATATGAACCACTGGAAGAAAATAAGGTTAAATGTAACCTTTGCAACCATGAATGCGTCATAAAAGAGGGGCGTCGCGGAATATGCGGTGTCAGGGAAAACCGTGGAGGTGTTCTCAATACTCTGGTTTACGGAAAGCTTATTGCCCGTCACATCGACCCCATCGAAAAAAAACCGCTTTTTCATCTCATGCCCGGAAGCCTTTCCTATTCCATAGCCACAGTAGGGTGCAATTTCAAGTGTAAATTCTGCCAGAACGCGGACATTGCCCAGATGCCGTCGGACCGTAACGGGGTGATCATGGGTGACCCTTTCTCGCCCGGGGATATTGTTGATGCCGCCTTAAAGGAGGATTGCAAAACCATAGCCTATACCTATACCGAACCCACCGTCTTTTTTGAATTTGCCTATGATACCGCAAAGCTTGCTCATCAAAAGGGAATTAAAAATGTGTTTGTCACCAATGGATACATGACCGCCCAGGCCCTTAACATGATAAGTCCCTATCTTGATGCGGCCAATGTTGACTTGAAAGCTTACACCAATGATTTTTATAAAACCTATTGCGGGGCCAGGCTGGAGCCTGTCAAAGAGACGTTAAAACTGATGAAGTCCCAGGGTGTTTTTCTGGAGGTTACGACACTGCTTATTCCCGGATTAAACGATGCCAGGGATGAACTTGAAGACCTTGCGGCCTTTCTGGCGGGTTCTCTGGGTACGGACACTCCCTGGCATATCAGCCGGTTTCATCCCACATACAAGCTGATGGATCGACCGTCAACGCCGGTTAAGACTCTGCTTATGGCTCGCGACATCGGGATAGAGGCAGGATTAAAATATGTTTATACCGGTAATGTTCCCGGCGAGAACGGGGAAAAGACATTCTGTTATCAGTGCGGCAAGCTTTTGATTGACCGATGGGGGTTTTATATCCGGCAAAACCTGATCAATAACGGTCAATGTTCCTACTGTGGCGCCCACATCCATGGTGTAGGGATGTAAGTTCAGTTAGAAGTTGCAGGTGTCGAAAATTGAAAAAAAATCACTAGTCAGTGTCATCATCCCCACATATAATCGTGGCTGGATAATTAAAGAGGCCGTCGATTCCGTCCTGGCCCAGGATCTTAAAGATTTTGAACTTATTGTTGTCGATGACGGATCAACGGATAATACTCTCGAAATCCTAAATTCATTTCGGTACGATATCAAGGTTCTCCGTCAGAGCAATCATGGGGTGAGTGCGGCAAGAAACCGGGGGATTGCGGCGGCATCGGGCCACTTTATCGCTTTTCTTGATTCGGACGACCTGTGGCTGCCGGGAAAGCTGGCACGCCAGGTTGATTTTTTCAATTCAAACCCGGACGCTTATATTTGCCAGACCGAAGAGATATGGGTCAGAAACAATGTGAGAGTCAATCCCAAAAACAGGCACAAAAAGCCCGCAGGAATGATTTTTGAACCCTCCCTCGCTCTGTGTCTGGTCAGCCCGTCGGCCGTGATGATCAGACGCTCTCTGTTTGAAAAAGTGGGGGGATTCGATGAAACACTCCCTGCTTGCGAAGACTATGATTTATGGCTCAGAATAAGCTGCCGGTATCCGGTTTACCTTATCGAAACTCCGCTGATCATTAAACGGGGCGGACATAATGACCAGCTTTCCGCATCTTTCGGCCTCGACAAATTCCGGATAAAATCCTTAACCGGATTAATTGAAAGCGACCTGCTTTCGAAAAGCCAGTATGAGGCGGCGGTAAAAACTCTCAAGGAAAAATGTATGATTTATGCGGCCGGATGTCGAAAACGGGGACGGGAAGGTGAAGCGCGGTATTATATGTCGCTTTCAGAACGGTGTTGAAGGTGTAAGTCAAGACTGTTGTTTGCCAAGACTATTTGGTTTCAGGTTTCAGGTGTCAGGGGTCAAACCGATACAACTTTTGATAGACCTCAAGATTCTTCACGTCCATATAGTTGCTGTTGGTAACCTCGTTTCCCCCTTAATCCTGAAACCTGAAACCTGACACCTGGTCTTTTTTATGCCATCCTTTCAATTTCCTGTAATTTTTTTTCAAGCCGGTTTCTGGAAATTCGAACAGGGGTTTTAAGTTCCTGTGCAAAGACAGAGACTTTGTATTCTTCGATCAGCCAGAAATAACTTTCCACAGCCGCTTTTTTTTCTTCAGATGCTTCCGGCGATAATTCCTGCAGCAGTCTATTCAGACGTTCGGTAAAAAAAAGGACTTGTTTTTCCTTTTCCCTATCCTTTTCAAAATTAACCAAAGCTCTTTGGGCACGCACCCCCATCGCCTTTATATATCTTACAAGGTGGATGAGACGGTGGGTGTCGTAAAGATTCAAAAACGTGTCAGGGACAAGTTTTTCAAGTTCCTTTCTTAAGTCTCCTGAAAATTTCAGGGCGGCAGGGTTTCTACGGCAGGTGATTTCCAGGTGATACAGTACGGTTCTGGTTTCATGATAAGCCTCAAGAACGGACAGGCTTCGATCCAATAGTTCTCGACCGCTTGGAATAATTGCCGGCGCCACGGATTCGGCATGGGAATAAAAAGCATTTCTGGATCTTATGTTTTTACAAAACAGGGTGCCGGTAATAGTTTCATAAAGTTTTTCTTCAAAGCGTTTGGGCCCTCCAAAATAATTGGCCGTTTTTTCCTTTTTTTTAGGCAGGGTCAACGTTTTTTTTAAAAACTTCAGATCTTTTGAGAAATAAATGGCAAATAACCCGGCAACCCCATTTTTATGAAAATTGACCGCAGAGTTCGGGTGGAGAAACAGGCGTAAATTTACGCTCTTTTCCTGCTGAGATGCTTTTTGAAGGCCGGGGTAAACCAGCCATTTTGAGTTGTTTTCACCGGTGATGCTGATGCTTTCGGGTAAATCCGGAAAGTCCCAGCAGGTAATGCCGGTTCTTTCCCATTTTTTTCTGGCAGATTTAAATTCTCCGGATTCTTTTGGATCGATTTTGCTTGAAATCGTCCGGCGTAAAATTGTCGGATCTCTGCCCGAGCAAAGCTCCTTGCCTTTCTGGTCGGTAATGGATATGCGCAGTTTAAGATGGTCCGGCAAAAGGTCCGAAGGCCAGGCCGATGCAGGGATATCCATACCGAAGCGATGATAAATGAAATTTCCAAGCTCTGTTATCAAAGACCGTTGCGTTTTCGGCATTTCATTGATGATTGCCTCTACCGTATTCGCGATGGGCACCAGTTTTCTGCGAAAAATTTTGGGAAGACCTTTGATCATCGCGGTTATTTTTTCTCTATAAAGTCCGGGTACCAGCCAGTCCAGTGGTTCTGAAGGAACTTTTGGTGCATGGGATACGGGTATTTTTACGGTTGCACCGTCTTCGTTTTTTTCGGGGTCGAATGTGTAGACACAATCAAATCTGTGGTTCCCTAATTTAATGGTGTCAGGATAAAGTGAAAGTACTTTTTCATCCGGATGATACCGGAAAATATCCTCTAATTTCATTCGCAAAAAAAGATCGCCGCCCCTTTGTTTGATATATTTTGAAAGGGTTCTCAGATCATAACATCCGTTTAGCCGTTTATGGTAGAACTCGAAAAATTCGGCCTCACTGACAAGAATATCCCTTTTTCTGATTTTATCTTCCATGCCGCCAACCTCATCAATCAGTTTCTGGTTGTGCAGCATAAAATCAAACTTGGTTTTAACATCACACTGAACCAGCGCGCTTTGAACAAAAATCTCGGATGCATGGTCAGGGTTAATTCTGCCATAGGATACGGGTCTTTGGGGAACGATAATAAGTCCGAAAAGGCTGACCTGTTCACAGGCGACAACCTCGCCCCGATTTTTTTCCCAGTGGGGATCAAGACAGGTATATGTGCACAGATTCTCACCCAGTTTTTCCAGCCAGTCATTATCAATATTTGCGCAAGTCCTGGCAAAAAGTCTCGAGGTCTCAACCATTTCAGCAGCCACAACCCATGTTTTCGAAGTGTTGAAAAGGCTTGATCCCGGAAAGATCATCACCTCTTTTCCTTTTGTGGCTTGAAAGATGTTTTTTTCTTTTTTCACTGCAATATTGGAGAGAAACCCGCTCAAAATGGATTTGTGAATGGAAATGTAAAGACTTCCATATTCAGAGTGTTGATCAGGGTGTTTGGTTTTTGAAGATTGAGACGGAATGATTTTTTTGGTTCGGGCCGGTTGTACCGGATAACTGTTATGGTCCAACCCGTATTCTTTGAGCACTTCACCGAGCTGGGCATGGATATCCCCCCATTCCCTCATCCTTTTAAAAGAAAGAAAGTGGGTCTTACAAAATTTCTTTATTTTTCCCGTGCTTTTTTCTTCTTGCCGGATTCGCTGGTATTTATGCCAGATGTTGAGAAGCGTGATAAAATCGGATGAGGGATCCTGAAACGTTTTGTGAATCCGATCGGCTTGCAGAGCTTTTTCTGAAGGCCGTTCTCTGGGATCCGGTATGCTCAGCGCAGCGGCAATTACCGTCATCTCTTCAATACATCCCTGGATCTGAGCTTCGATGAGCATCCGGGATATTCTGGGATCAACCGGCATTTTTGCCATCAGCTTACCCCGCTGGGTGAGCGAATAGTTTGTTTTTGATTTGTTTTGTCCCGGGCCGGGAACAATAGCTCCGAGTTCGTAAAGAAGATCAAATCCATCCTGTATGCTCTTTGATGCCGGCCGATCAATAAAGGGAAAACTGGATATATCGCCCAGTTTCAGTGCGATCATTCTCAGGATGACTTCGGCGAGGTTGGCTCTTAAAATTTCAGGGGAAGTAAACAGCGGACGGTTCTCAAACTCTTGTTTGGAAAAAAGCCGTATGCATATCCCGTTTTGAACCCTGCCGCATCTTCCTTTTCGCTGATCCGCACTGCTTTTTGATATGGCGGTGATCGGAAGGGAGGTGGTTCTTGATCTTGGAACGTACCGGGATATGCGCGCCAGTCCGGTGTCGATGACATATTTGATTCCGGGTATGGTAATGGAAGTTTCCGCAATATTGGTTGCAACAATTATCTTTCTGGCAGAAATATGAGAGAAAACTTTTGATTGCTCGGGACCCGAAAGTCTGGCAAAGAGCGGAAAGATAACCGTGTTTTTGTAATTCTTCGCTTTGATGAGTTCACAGGTGTCTCGAATATCCTGTTCGGTGGGCATGAAAACGAGGATATCTCCAAAGGGGCTTTTGGATGGCAGGTCGTCAATTGCACTGACAGCCATTTCAATGTGGGTTTGTTCATCATCATCTTCGAGTTTTGAGTCAATTGCCAAATAGCGTATTTCCACCGGATACATGCGACCGGACACTTCTATGACCGGCGCATGGTTAAAAGCCGCTGAAAATTTCTCCGTGTCAATGGTTGCAGAGGTGATGATAATTTTAAGGTCTTTTCTTTTTTTTAAAAGGGTCTTTAAAATTCCCAGGATAAAATCGATATTCAAACTTCTTTCATGGGCTTCATCAACAATAATGGTATCGTATTCATTCAGATACGGATCATTCCGGGTTTCGGCCAGAAGGATACCGTCGGTCATGATTTTTATAAACGCATTAGGACCGGTTTTATCTTTGAATCTGATTTTATACCCTACGGACCTGCCCGGCGCTTCTCCGAGTTCTTCGGCAATACGTCTGGAGACGGTGGTTGCAGCAATCCTTCTCGGCTGAGTGCAGCCGATCTTGCCGTCGATGCCGCGTCCGGCTGCAAGACAAAATTTCGGTATTTGCGTGGTTTTACCGGAGCCGGTCTCACCGGAAATAATGACCACCCGATTTTCAGAAATGGAATTTATTATTTCGTCTTTTTTAGAAAAAATAGGCAGGGCATCATTATAGATGAGTTCCGGACGGTTTGATTTTCGCCATGATTTCTTTTTGACGGAGGTTTGAAGCCTTTTTTCCAGGCGAACCAGTTTGTTTTTAATCTTATCTTCAGACGCGGATTTAATTCCGGATTGTTTAATCCGTATTATTTCACGACGGACGGCATGTCTGTCGGCACAAAGCGCTTCAGGTAACAGCGTCTCAATTTTTTTAAACATATGACGGTAAATAAAGATTGACGATGACAGTATCTCAAGGAAGCAGAAACCGCCGTTTACAAAGGTTTCAAATGTTAAAACGCTCCAACTTTTTTTAAAGCTTTTTTAAGTGCAGACGAGTGAAATTTGCCGGCCAGATGCACCGGGCTTTTACCGTAAATCGGGTCCCAGCCTGCACCGTCTGCTATGCAGTAGTATTGCACGTCCAGACCGATACGAATGATTGCTTCTTCAACGGGAAGGTTCTCAACGCGACGCGCGGTTTCCCAGGTCGCGCCACACGGAGCCCCTCGCAGCAC
>CAYPIW010000215.1:0-6560 GCA_964410925.1 uncultured Desulfobacteraceae bacterium | reverse complement strand
AAGCACCCATTTGGTGTCAATCTATTGTCAGGGAGGATGAAATGATCAAAAAAAAACCGCTTTTTCGCCATCGGGTCAGGAAAATTGACGGCAGTTTTGCCTGGATCAGCCATCGTTTTTTGCGGCAGGGTTTTTGGGGCAGCCTGAGTCACCATGAACTGCTGCTTTATTTTTTTCTGGTGATGGCAGGGGATCGTCAGGGCATATCTTATTACAGTTTTGACAAGATCTGTTCATTGGTCGCTATTACCCCGGATGAGTACATTCTGGCCAGGAACAGCCTGATCGACAAGGATCTCATCGGATTTGACGGCCGTTTGTTCCAGGTGCTGTCTCTGCCCGAAGAGGTGACGGATTCATCATCGGCCCTTGTCACTGCCAAAGATATGGAACAGCATGATCCTGCCACGATACACCGGATGATCACAAAGAGCCTTGATCTGGCACAGGAGGAAAAATGATTAAGCTACGTCCGGATCAACTGGATTTACGTTTAGGGTTTCTTCGGCCGGTTCATGCCGGTGCCCGGGAAAAAATGGCGGCCTCACTGATCAGGCACGGTCAGCTGACATCTGTCGTTGCAGTTGAGGATAAGGGGTGCCATATTTTAATAGACGGTTTTAAGCGGCATCGTTGTGCCGGGCAACTTGGAATGACGACACTCAAAGTTACTGTGTTGAAAAAAAGTATTGCGGAAGCCAAAGCATTGCTCTACCTGCTTAACCGGCCGGATGGATTTTCCACTATTATGGAAGCCCTGATGGTCCGGGAACTGGTCGAGATAGAAGGGCTCAACCAGGTTGAAGCGGCGGTACTCCTTGAGCGGCATAAAAGCTGGGTTTGCCGACGGCTTTCCATGATCCGCAGTCTGGCTCCGGAAATTGTTCATGATATCAAACTTGAGCTGCTCCCCGCCGGGGTCGGTTCGTCACTGGCACGGTTGCAGCCGGCAACCCAGGCCGATTTTTCCCTTGCCATTCAAAAGCATAACCTTAAATCCCGGGAGGTGAACCGCCTGGTGGACCTGTGGTGCAAAACCAGGGATCCCGGTGCCAGGCGCCACTTGCTTGAATCTCCCCGGCAAGCGTTGAAAGTCGTCGGGCAAAACAAAGAAAGCTATTCTTTGATCATCGATGCCATCCTCTCGAAGATGTCCAAATTGCACAGCCTTCTTGGCAGCGGCACAATCAATGGACATGAAACCGCTGCCCTTACATACTTTATAGAACGGGTCAAGGCTCAGATGGAAAAGTTCAATGAGTTGACAGGAGGGAACCATGAGTCGATTAAATGAAAAGGAGCAGGAACGTATTCGTAGAATGTTCGGACAGACGGCATCCATCCGTCAGACAGCAAAACAGACCGGACACAGCCGCAAGGCGGTACGCAGGGCATTGGGTTGCAACAAAGTCAATGCGCCTCGAACCAGGCCCCGCAAAAGTAAGCTTGATCCATACAAGGCCAAAATCGGTTACCTTGTAAAGGAAAAGAATCTCAGCGGGGTTCGGGTGTTGGAGGAAGTCCGGCAATTGGGATATACGGGCGGATATTCCATCCTCAAGGAGCATATCAGAAAAATCCGGCCCAAAGGATGGAAGGTGCCCAGGCCTCCGATTGACCATGCCCCCGGAGATGAAGGCCAGATGGACTGGAGCCCTCACAATGTGTACATGGGCGGCCGACGGGAGGTTGTGCATACCGGTTCCTTTGTGTTGTGTTACAGCCGGTGGCTGTTTATACGCCATTTTTCTGATGAAACCATGGAATCCGTTATTCGGCTGCATGAAGAGGCCTTTAACGAGATCGAGGCTGTTCCTCATAAAATTACCTATGACAATATGACCACGGTCGGTCGGCACACAGGAACCGGCAGCGTTTGGATCAATCCGGTATTTGCACGGTTTGCCCGGGAGTATGGCTTTGAGATCGTCATCCTTCTACCTGGCAAAAAAGAGAGGCACGGCAAGGTAGAAAGGCCGTTCCGGTATATTGAGGACAATTTCCTGAGAGGACGGGAGTTTATCGATCTTGAAGATCTCAATAACAAGGCCGATGCCTGGCGGGCAAACACAGCCAATGTCCGCATTCACGGCACTACCAGGGAACGGCCGGTGGATCGTCTGGCAAGGGAAAAAAGCCTGTTGAAGCCTGTACCGTGGAATAAAACGGATCAGTTTTTTAAAGAGGTGATCCGGCTTGTACATGTTGATTTTTGTATTGCCATCGACAACAAAAGATACTCTGCCAGTCCCGAGCTTATCGGCCGGTACGTACAGGCCCGTTTGTTCCGTGATCACATTGAAATATGGTGTGATGAAAAAATGGATTGCCGGCATGTATACACGCAAAAAGACAGGCAGGTGTTGCCGGAGCATGAGGCCTTATACAGGAAGATGACAGGTCAGAGCCAATTGCTCAAAGATGCTTTTTTGAGATTGGGGGAGGTGGCGCAGATTTATTATAACGGATTGAAAGAGACCCGGAAAAGCGCTGCAGGATACCATATGGGCCGTATCCTCAAATATGCCGACCGCTATGGTGCTGATGTGGTCTCAGGAGCACTGGCCCATGCGACCCGGTTTGATTCATTCAGTGCCGACGTCATCCTGCGTATCATCCAGGGAAAAAGCATCAAAGCTTCCGGTAAAAAATCTGCCGGAAAAAGTATGCCCGACAATGTCCGAAATTATTTGAAATCCTGCTCAGTGGAGCAGGATAATCCGGAAAGATATGATCACCTGATTAACAGAAAAACAATGGATGGCAAGGATGAATGAAAATTTAAACGACCAGGTTCAAAAAAAACTGCGCAAACTTCATCTCAAGGATATGGCCCAATATCTGGAACAGGCCCTTGCCAAGGCCCAAAAAAATCAATCCGGCCATTTGGCATTTCTGGCCGACATCGTGGACAGGCAGATGGAGGCAAGAAAGTGCCGTTCCTTGGAAAGGCGGTTAAAAATAGCCGATTTACCCAGAAACATGACATTCGACAACTTTGATTTTAACTTCCAGCCAAGCCTGAATGTTGAACATCTCAAAGATTTAATGGCGCTTTCCTTTGTAGACCGAAAGCAGCCGCTGCTAATTTTTGGGAAAACCGGGACTGGAAATTATGCAAAGTTTTTAGTTATGTAAAGTTGCCAAGGCATCTCGTTCAGCCGAAGCGTTGAGAGTTTCAACAACTTTACATAATATTTTAATTACAAATTTCCGAAAGCCAGGACATCAGACCTTGGTCCTTCTCCCAGTTGGGTATGATATCCTGTGATGGTACTTCATACGCGTCTTCGAGCGCCTTGCGTTTTTCTTCGGCATCCACCTTTGCATAAATTTCCGTGGTTGTTACCGAAACGTGCCCGAGAATATCTCGGATGTAAATCAGTGGCACACCACTTCTGAGCAAATGAATGCTCTTCGTATGTCTGAGACAGTGAGGTGAAACAGATCCCGGTACATGGTGACTGCCCTCAATGGACATGCTCTTGACGTATTTAGACAGGATATATCCGACGCCTGCGCGCGACAGTTTGCATTTTCGGCTGTTGTTGAATACTGGAAAATCAAGTACATCGGATCTGCCGATCCATCCCTTCTCCTGAAAATATCCTTCCATTATAGATGCTGTCTTCACGGTGACAGGAACAACGCGTGTCTTTCGACCTTTTCCGAACAAAGTGACTGTTGCAGGTTGATCGAGTCTGACATCCCGCACGCGAAGGTCGATAATTTCCTGGACCCTGGCCGCGGTATCGTAGAGAAGCACGAGCAGCGCATGATCACGCCGCCCTTGCTGAGTCCTGGTATCGGGCTGGCTAAGTAACAGGTGTAATCCTTCCGGGCTGAAGTAGTTCATTGCCCTGCGTGTAACTTTCTTCATTGGAAGACCAAGTATGCGCTGGCAATTCAGTAGATGCTCCGGCTGCTTTGAAGCCACATAGTGAAAAAATGATTTGAACGCAGCCAATCGCTGGTTTCGGGTACCAACTCCACAATGCCGCACTCGTTCAAGCCAAGCAAGATATTCGGTCAACAGCTCCGGAGTGAGATCGGAGATGCGGATCTTGTCTGCTTTCATCTTTTTGTCCGCCTCGCAGAATACCAGGAACAGCTTAAAAGCGTCTCGATAGGAGGTGATGGTGTTTGTACTAAGGTTCCGCTGGCCAGGCAGGTAATACGAGAGAAAGCCATTGATATGTAAGGCAAAATCAGTCTCATTCATGGTAGGCCTCCGGGATGATCCATCCATATTCTTTCTCTACAGTCCTTATCAACTCAGGGAACATGACTGCAGTAAGCCGCAAATAATGTTGGCATGCTTTTAGACCTTCATGTCCCATGTAGATAGCAAGATATGGGAGTGCAGTCGTGAGATTCTTGCCATCCCGAACCCACTTGTTCAAGACTCGAACAGCAAAGGTGTGGCGAAGGTCATGCAAACGAGGACCTTTCCCCCTACCGCCATGAGAAATATCTGACAAGCGTAACGCCTTCCGATACAGGCCGTATAGGGTTCCGGCATTGTACGGTATGCCCTCCTTATTGGGAAAAAACCATCGAGATGAGTTGAAGCTACGTATGAATTGACTGTTGTTAACATATTCCCGGCATCTCAGTACAAGAGATTCGGCCATGGGAATGATCCGCTCTTTGCTGTTCTTCGTGTTGCGTAGCGATAATGTACCATTTTCGATATCAACATCCTTTTTTTCTATTTGCAGCGTTTCGGTGATCCGTAATCCGCAGCCTATCAGGATTCGGAACACCACCGGAAAAACCAAGTCCGATTGCGTTGAGATCCCAGTGGCGCACAGCTGGTCTACGGTACTGAGCAGTAAGCCGAGCTCTCGATCGGAAAAAATGTAGGGCGTATATGTGTAGTCTTTCACAATGGTGAAACGCTTTGGAACAACAATCGCATCATATCCCATACGAACCATATACGCCCCCAGGCCACGAAGAGCGGAGATACGGTGACTTCTGTTCGTCTCATTTTCCCACGGTGTTTTCTCAATCCATCGCTCTACCAGTTCTCGGGAAAGGCGGGGAGTGTCATGATCGATCTTTTCTTGGATATCAACGATTCGGCAGAGTAGCTGCGCCCCTTTGTCGAAATGATATCCGGTTGCCCGTTTTTCCTGGACATAGTCGCTCACGATCTGTGCAAATGTTTCCTCACGTGGTTTCATTGGACCATACCTCCTCAGGGTCAAGGGCACATTCTTTCAGTCGGGCAATGTCAGTATGAAGGTACACGCTGGTCGCCTCAGAAGTGACATGTCCAAGTACTGAGGATATGACCGGAAGATCGACATCATTTGCGAGCATCACGCTGGCAAGAGTATGCCGAAGTGAATGCATTCCCTTGGGTACTTCGCTGGAAATTCTGACGCCCGCTTGTCGGACTCGTTTGGCCAGGATGGCATTCAAAGCGCAGGAATTCTGACCGAATGGCCGTATGGGAACTGTGCAGGTAAGGAATACTTCTGGATACTCGGAGTGTGGTCGACCATTTTTCAGGTAATCAATGATAGCCCACCCGACGTCCCGCAACAGAGGTAATTTCAACAGGTTGTGGGTCTTACTCTGCTCGAACTCAATCACGTTCTCACTCCAGCGCAGATCCGATAGCTTCAGATTTTTTACATCAGCCGAACGTAATCCGTATCGGGTGATGAGCATCATTATGGCGTAATCGCGTTTGCCCACCGGATTGCCCCGGTCTATTGAATTGAGAACTGACAGCACATCTTCCTGATTCCATATGCGTGGAAGACGAAACTTTCGGTTTTCTTTTACCACCGGCAATTTTCCGGATAGATCTTCTTGAGTAAGTCCCTTTTGGTAGAGATGACGGAAAAACACCCTGCTTGCGGTCAGCATGGTGGCGACTGTCCGACTATCCAGTTCAATTTGTGAGCGGAAAAAATCCGATATCCTTCCGGCGGTAATACTCTGCATACTTGATACCCCATGCTGGTCGAAAAAAAGCAGCATGCGTTTGATTCGATTGAGCCTGGTGTAGGTCCCACTTTTGGAGTATCCTGCCTCGCAGCAAAAGGCAACGTATGAATCATATCCTTCTTTGAATTGTCGGGGAAGCTCGAGGGCGGCAAGTTTGCCCTGCTTTTTTAACGGTAGACATCCATGGAGTTGCCATTCAGTCAGGCACTGACATACCCGGATCGGAAGATAGGTGTTTCGATTGTAAGCGTGCTCACCCCTCCTGACCAATAGTGTTGGATCTATTCCGAGGGAATCCCTCAGCCACCGGTGACACACCTCTAATGAATGGTGATGTATTTGTCTCTCATCCGCATACCGTAGAAGTTTTTGATACAACCTCTGATATGATTTGATGGTTCCAGAAGCATAACCGAGTCGTTCAAGTTCCTCGATGACCGCTTCGCTCAATTCCCTGATGGTTTCTCTTTCCATATTCTTCTCCTTTGTAATGGTTTCAAGGATAATATTATGGAAAGTGATTATGCGCTATTGTTTGAATTGGAAAGGCATTAGGTTTATTACTTTACATAACTAAAAACTTTGCATAATTTCCA
>CAYPIW010000214.1:0-4434 GCA_964410925.1 uncultured Desulfobacteraceae bacterium | reverse complement strand
GAATGATCTATAACTGATACCCATATAGATAAACGCGTCGCACCAGGGCGGGCTTTAGGCACTTTCAACTTTAGTCACTTCAGTCACTTGTATTTTGTTTAAACTTTAGTTCACTTCAAACTCTTGCAGCGATTCTTCAGGCAGAGCCAGCGAACTCTTACTCCCGCAATGCGGGACAGGCATGGCGCAAAGGACTAATTTTTTAAGGCAAAATAAAGCCATCCCCTCTAATGCGGATGGCTTTGTCTTAGAGGGGAAATAGAAACATCTCAAAAACTTATGGAGCCATCTCATTACCACCACTTAATGGACCAAAACTTATTGAGAACCTAAGGAAAATATTCAAAACACATGATTCCTTGTGAATGAAAAAATTAGATAAAAAAATTTTCAGCGCCCTGTTTTTTTCCATATTTGTCACGGTAACCGGTGTGGGGATCGTGGTCCCCCTGCTGCCGGTCTATGCCCATGATCTTGGTGCGAGCGGACTCTATATCGGATTGATATTCGGGTCATTTTCCCTGTCCAGAACCTTTTTACTGCCTTATTTCGGCAGATATTCGGATAAAAAGGGACGAAAACCGTTTATTGTGGCAGGTCTGTGTGCCTATACACTGATTTCACTGGCATTCATCCTTGCAACCAATGTCGAATCTCTTATCGGCATACGGTTTGTTCAAGGAATAACGTCGGCCATGATCATGCCGGCGGTTCAAGCCTACGTCGGAGATATCACACCCCCCGGCAGTGAAGGATTCACCATGGGATTGTTTAATATGTCCATGTTTCTGGGTATGAGTATCGGGCCGTTGATCGGAGGAGAAATCCGTGACCGCTTCAGCCTGGAAACCTCTTTTGCATGCATGGGCGGTCTTGCTTTTGTGGGCTTTTTATTAAGCCTGTTTCTACTCCCTCCTACAAAATCCGAGCCGGTTGTTAGCCGGAAAACAATTCCAATCGAGTGGAAACGGATTGTTTATGACAGTGATATGGCGGGGCTTTTTCTCTTCAGGCTCGCTTATGCCGCATGTATCGGGGTGATTTGGAGCTTTCTGCCGGTTTTGGGAGATACGGAATTTTCACTCTCCAGTGCATCCATTGGAATTCTTGTGACACTGGGAATTTTTTCCAGCGGTCTTTTGCACATACCCATGGGGTTTCTGGCAGACCGGATCAACCGGAAACTATTGGTGGTTACCGGGGGAATACTCATCAGTTATGCCATTTTCTCTTTTCAATGGGCAAGCAGCTTCAGGGATCTGGTAGTGGCCAGTGTATTGTTCGGTTGCGGGGGAGGGGTTTCAATGCCGGCATTAATGGCACTGTCTGTGTTAAAAGGAAATTCAACCCGGGCAATGGGGTCCGTTATGGGACTTCTGGCAATGGCACACAGTCTGGGAATGCTCACAGGAGCACTACTGGCCGGTGTAATGATGGATCTGTTCCGGCTCCGCCAGGCGTTTCCATCCGGAGGCGTCATTATGATCATTTGTGTGGGCCTGTTTATCGTTCTTACGTATCATAAAAAAGCAGTGCCGGTCAGGACAGATTCGAGAAGCGGTCCTTTGGATCTTGAAGGATAACCCATGAGCGCTAATTTGTCCTGTAATCATTCACAGGTTACATTTGTGCCGTACAGACATATTTTCTAAGATGAACGCAAACATCGAACAGACTGAACATCGAACATCGAACGTTCAACGTCGAACATCGAATGATGATGTCGCTTCGCTCCTCAAATTATTTTAATAGAATTCCTGCCCTTGTTTTTGTTTTTCATTCAACATTTTTACCCCGTGAAACTTTTTTTCTATTTCACTGGGCGATTTTGGACGTTCATCTTTTTAAGTATATATCTAATGCAAATTTCAGGTCTCATAAGGTTTGCCGCATTCTTTGCAGCGACCATCCGGCCCGATCACGCCGATACAGCTTTCATCGCTGCATAACGTGCGCTGTTCCCATTCCAAATCCAATGCCTCTTCCCCATTTTCTTCGACGTCTTCTAATTGTTCTTCTGTTTCATCCTCTTTAAATTCTTCTTCTGTTTCATACTCTTCTGATTCTTCTTCCGTCTCAGACGCTTCCATATTCTCCATGCCCGGTTCTTCTTCGATCCTGTCGGAAGGCCCCTCTTCAAAGGGCAATCCGCATTCCTTGCATCGACCGTCCGGACCGATCACGCCGATGCAGCTCTCATCTCTGCACAACCTGCGCTGCTCCCACTCGATGTCTGCCTGTGACTTGGTTTCTTGGTTTTCCATTTTATCACCAGTAGGCGAGTCAAGGGTGCATTACCAGTTTGTTAATTGCTATCCAAGACTTTTTGGTTTCAGGTGTCAGGTGTCAGGTGTCAGCTAATTCGACGTCTCGGAATTTCTACAAGCTATTTAAATCAATAGGGTTTTGAGGCTTAAATATTTAACTCGTGCATGGAATGTTGGAATGATGGAATATTGGAATGTTTGATTTCAAATAAGGAATTTTTCATTTTTATACATTCTTTACTTGCATATCAAAAGGAATTTTCCAAACACCCCATTGTCCCAAAGCCCATTATTCCACCATTCCACTTTTCCATCATTCCAATTGTGAGCGAAGCGAACTAACTTGTTTCTTACTCCTGACACCTGACACCTGATTGCAAGGTTTTCGCTCAAAAAATGAATAAGTTAATGTGTGAAAACCATTTTAACAAATCGGCAATGCTCCCCGGGTCAATATTACCAATGAATATACCACAACTTATTAATCATCCTCAACCCCTTCGGAATACACTATAATTCAATGAAATTGTCAAGAGTCTATTCCAAACATCTTAATTCCCATCAAAGCTCTTCGGGCGTAAATGCCACCACATCATCAATTCGGGTTGTATCTGCAAAGAGCATCACCAGTCGATCCATACCCAGAGCACTGCCGGAAGCTTCCGGCATATATTGCAATGATTCCAGAAATTTTTCGGGCAAAGGATATGGCTGTAATCCGGATTGCCTGCGGTTCTTTTGCTCCCTCGCAAATCTTTCTCTCTGTTCAACCGGGTCGGTCAATTCTGAAAAGGCATTGCACAGTTCCATACCGCTGATATAAAGCTCGAACCTTTCGGCCAGTGAAAAGTTTTCCGGTTTCAGTCTTGCCAAAGCGGCAACCGGGGCCGGGTAATCATAAAGAAAAACCGGTTTTCCGTAACCCAGATTGGGTTCAATATCAAAGGCCATGATCGGGTCAAATCGATCCTGCAACAGGGCCGTTTCCATGGAAACGGATGAATATTTCTCAAACGCATCCCTCACCGGCATCCGGGGCCAGGGGGGGCTAAGATCGATACGGTTGCCCTGGTAAACCAGGAAATTCTCGAAACCGGCCCGGCCGGCCACAAACCGCATCAATTCTTCGCACTGCTCCATTATATTTAAATAATTATCACCGGCCGTATACCATTCCAGCAAAGTCATTTCAGGCAGGTGTTTCGAGCCTCTCTCTTTTTGACGGAAGCACCGGCAAATTTGAAAAATGCGCGGATATCCGGACGCCACCAGCCGCTTCATGCAAAGCTCCGGCGATGTGCGCAAAAACCAGTCACCTGAAGTTTGAGCATCAATATGGGTCTCAGGAGCCGGAGCAGGAATCCTGCAGGGGGTCTCGACTTCAAGATAGTTTCTCTCAATGAAAAATGTGCGCACGGCCCGGATGATTTGCGCCCTGAGCCAAAGGTTTTTTTTTACATGAGATTGCCTGCTGTTTTTCATATTGACATGCAGAACAAAGGATTATGTTTTTTTTCAGGTGTTAAAATGAGCGACCTTTACCCCGATGTTGCATTGAAATTTACCAAAACACATGGAATATACTGTCATACAAGATACATCCCTATCGTCAATCGGGCGATCTTTTTTCTCCAAAAAATCGGTTTTGGCACGCTCTTCGTCAAGTGTCTTTTTCTCCACCCTAACCGGTTTGGAGGCTGATTGGGTGGTTTTGGGGTTCTCAGATTCAACCTCGGGTGCCGGCAACAAGCGCTTTCGGTTTTGCAATTTCCGTCCTCTCGGGAGCAGAGTAGGGTTTGTTTTCCGGCGCCGTCGAAACGGTTGTTCGCAGGTCATTTTTCTCTTCCGGTTGTTCGGGTGCGGTGGTCTTTCCTTGCATTAATCCCTGGATTGAAAAGGACGTTGTATTTACCGTGCTATAAAAAAAATACCCTGTAAGAAGCCCAACCACGACAAGCAGAACAATACGGGTTACCACGGAACTAACAAAGGCTTTTTGTAACCGTTCACAGCTTCAAGGTTCAACGTTCAGGGTTAAGGACAAAGAAGGCATTGAAGATTCGAAGTCCTCATTACAAATGTTCATTTTCCCAGGTAATTGCCAGTTCAGCTTCAAATGCTGGATCAGGCCTGACGAAACTGACGCTTTTATCGTAAATACGCATCC
>CAYPIW010000213.1:0-18077 GCA_964410925.1 uncultured Desulfobacteraceae bacterium | reverse complement strand
ACCAGGTATACGGGAAGGAATAAATATGGCCATACAATTGTTTAAAATGCGTTTTTCTGTGATGTGCAAATTTCTTGTTTTTTGCGGTCTGCCTGCATTTCTTCTATATGGATGTACAAAAGTAGCGCCTCCCCCTGCACCTTTGGGGCATCCCAAGCCTTATAAAATCGGGAAAACCTGGTACAAACCCCTGCCGGACTCACGAGGATTCAAACAGCGCGGAAAGGCTTCCTGGTACGGCGGAGAATTTCACGGCAGAAAGACGTCCAACGGCGAAATTTACGACATGTATGCCATGACCGCTGCTCACAAAACGCTTCCTCTTGGGACTTATATCCGTGTGTGCAATCTGGAAAACAACAGGAAGATTGAAGTCAGAATCAATGACCGCGGTCCTTTTGTCCGGGGCAGAATCCTCGACCTTTCTTACACTGCCGCAAAAAAGCTTGGGATCGTGGGTCCGGGTACGGCTGAAGTTGAAATCGTGGCTCTCGGCGCCATGGATCAGCCAAAACAACCCGGCAGCACCGGTCGGTCCTATATTCCGGCAAACTATTATCAAGGAAACTTTACTGTTCAGATCGGTGCATTCAATGAATTGAAAAACGCTCAAAGACTGAAGCAACAACTTGGCCAATCATATAAAAATGTTTATATAACAATAGGTTATAATGGCAATGGTGCGTTATACCGGGTGCGGGTGGGCAGATTTTCCACTCTGGAACAGGCAAATACACATGAAGAATCCATGATTCAAAACGGATTTAAGGACGCCCTTGCAATTGCAGAAGACAATTAAAAAACAAGGTTTCCGAAAAGTCGTTTTTCTGGACCGGGACGGCGTGATTAACCGGGATTCTCCGGATTACATCAAAAGCTGGTCTGAATTTGAGTTTCTACCCGGAAGCCTGGAGGCGATAACGCTGCTGACGTTAAATGAATTTGCCACTATTATTATTACAAACCAATCGGTTATCCATCGCAAGATGATGTCCAGAAAAGAACTGGATTACATTCACACTATGATGAAAAAAGCCGTGACTTCCAACGGCGGTGAAATAACAGATATATTTTATTGCCCTCATGTCCCGGAAGACGGATGTACCTGCCGAAAACCAAATCCGGGACTGATTTTTAAGGCCAGGCAGAAATACCGGATCGATATTGCATCCTCGGTCATGGTTGGTGATAGAGCAAAGGATATCCAATGTGCCCGGAATGCCGGATGCGGATACGCTGTGCTGGTGAAAACAGGTAACGGAGAAAACGCTGAAAAGGTTCTGAAAGAAAAATCAATCTTTCCCGACTTTATCGCCCGGGATCTTTTAGACGCGGTCGGCTGGATCCTTGCCCACAATAATTATGACCTAAGTTGAGGTATGAATAACTCCCTTCCCACAAACACCCTTGAAGGATGTCTGGAAAGAATCACCTACTTCAACGCTGAAAACCAGTATACCATCGCAAAATTAAAGACCAGCAAGACCCGTAATATGGTAACCATCGTCGGTACAATGACGGCGGTCAATCCGGGCCAAACCCTTAAGATCAAAGGGAGCTGGGAAACCCATCCCAGATATGGCCAGCAGTTTAAAATAATATCGTATGAAGTTGTTTTACCGGCAACCATCGACGGTATCAAAAAATACCTGGAATCCGGCATTATCAAGGGAATCGGGCCTTCCATGGCCAGGCGGATCGTCAGCTGTTTCGGAGCGAAAACTTTTGAAATCATAGAACAACACCCTGAGAAACTGATAGAAGTTAAAGCGATCGGGCCGGCCAAAGCCGAATTAATATGTAATGGCTGGAAAGACCACCATGTTGCAAGACGTTTAATGCAGTTTCTGCAAAATATGGGGGTCCAAACCGCTTATTGTGCGAAAATACTCAAAAAATATGGCCCTGACGCTATCGACATCATCCGCAAAGATCCGTTTCGCTTGACAACGGATATCCCCGGCATCGGGTTCTTTTTTGCCGATACCGTGGCTCATAAGCTGGGTATTGAAAAAGACCAGCCCCGCCGGGTGAGGGCATGCATTCTCCATGTAATGGAACAAGTTACCCATCAAGGAGATGTTTTTGTATATAAAGATCAACTGGTTGATCGTTGTGAAAATCTTTTTCAGATAAATCCGAGTGTAACCTTGAATGAAATCGATAGTCTATGTGCTGACCAAGGACTTGTAATTGAAAATGCACCCCGCGACCCGGACAACGACATTATTTATCTGAAGGAACTTCATCAGGCGGAAACCGGTATCGCAAACAGACTGAAAGCCCTGTTATCTGTTTCCGTGACGCCGCCCGGTATCGATACGGAACATATTGCAAAAGAAGTTCAAAAAAAACTGGCCATCACCCTGTCTTTGGAACAGCTTGCTGCCCTTGAAAAGATACTTATCCACCGGGCGGTTATCATAACCGGAGGACCTGGAACCGGAAAAACAACGCTCATTAAATCCATTAATGCCGTGTTTTCAGCCCTTGGCAAACGTGTTCTTCTTGCGGCGCCTACCGGACGGGCAGCCCGGCGACTGTTCGAGGTTACCCGAAGCAAGGCAAAAACCATTCACAAATTGCTTGGATTTAATTTCAAAGAGGGTCTGTTCGAAAAAAACCCGGATAATCCTCTTGATGCGGATGCAGTGATCATTGATGAAGCTTCCATGGTGGATACCCTTTTAATGTATCAGCTGATAAAGGCGCTTCCAATGACCTCTGTATTGATACTGGTTGGCGACATTTTCCAGCTTCCATCCGTTGGCCCGGGCAACGTGCTTTCCGATATGATCAAATCGAAACTCATTCCGGTTTTTTATCTAAAGAAAATTTTCAGGCAGGCCCAGGAAAGCCTTATTGTTGTGAATGCTCACCGGGTTCGCCGGGGGGAATCTCCGGTTCTGAAGCCTCTGGGTGATTTGGACGGTGTTTCCGAGTTTTACTTTTCAGAACAACATAATCTGAATCAGGTGGTTTCCACGATTGTTGAATTATGCACCCGAACCATCCCTGAACGTTTCGACTTTGATCCAATGTATGAGGTTCAGGTGCTCACCCCGATGCACAAAGGCCTGATCGGTACCACCAACCTCAACCAGGTGCTTCAAAAGGCCTTAAATCCAACCCCGCTGATGATTGAAGTCATGGGCAGTGCTTTCAAAATCGGCGACAAAATCATGCACTTGAAAAATAATTATCAAAAAGAGGTTTTCAACGGAGATATAGGAATCATAAGCTCCGTTAACAGAAAAGAAAAGCAACTCTCGGTGGACTACTATGGCAGGATGGTAACTTACGATTTTACTGAAATGGACGAAATATCCCTGGCATATGCCATATCGGTTCACAAGTCACAAGGATCGGAATACCCTGCCGTGGTAGTGCCGATAATGACTCAGCATTTTGTCCTTCTCCAGAGGAACCTGTTATATACTGCAATGACAAGAGGAAAAAATCTGGTAATTCTTGTGGGTACACAAAAAGCCCTGAACATTGCCCTTAGAAACAACAAGCCCACAGAGCGCCTTTCCGGTCTTGCATTCAGGCTTATGAATAATTAGATTTGATGTGCAATTTTATAACAAGTTATGGAGCCAACCAATGACGAAATATAAAAGATCTTGACAACACTTATTATTTCACTTAGTTAGTTTCCATCCAAAAATGGCCCTTTTCCGCAATCTTTGCGTCTGACACGTGAAATGCTTGCCCAATGAAATGCAGAGCATATTTCATCGGGGGCAGAGCCTATTTCTCTGGGATCAATCTGCGGAATGATTTGAAAATAATTATTAAAAATAATTGATTAAAGGAGCACTTATGGCGTTACCAAAACGAAAAAAATCAAAATCAAGGCGCGATAAAAGAAGGACTCATCAAAAAATTGCGGGCCCTAACCTGACGAGCTGCCCCCAGTGCGGTGATGCCCGGCTTCCACACCATGCTTGCCCGGGGTGTGGCACTTATAAAGGCCGAACTGTTATTGAAACCGAATAATTCCATTGCCAGGATAAAGCAATGCTCGAAAAGCAAACACCGATTATCATCGGCAGCGACCATGCGGCTTATGATTTGAAGGAAAAGGTTAAAGCATTTCTTATTGGAAGAGGTATTGACGTTGAAGATGTGGGGTGCCATAGCGAAGCTTCGGTTGATTATCCGGATTTTGGAATCAAGGTTGCGTCCAAGGTTTCATCGGGTAAGTTTGAGCGGGGGATACTCTTGTGCGGTACCGGAATCGGTATGTCAATGGTTGCCAACAAATTTCCTCATGTCAGAGCGGCTCTGTGTACGGGTCTTTTTTCCTCTATGATGAGCAGACGCCATACCAATTCGAATATACTGGTTTTAGGCGCTCGCGTTGTGGGAGATATCCTTGCCATGGAGATAGTGAAAGCCTGGCTTGAAACACCCTTTGACGGCGGGCGGCACCAGCATCGATTGGATAAGTTTGATCGGATAGAAACCGCAGTCACGGACTCAGATTCTCTTATCTAACCCTGATCTCTCACGATTCCAACTCTTTTATTTGCAAGATAAAAATCCATATAAATTCTTCATGAGAAACGAGAACTTTGAAAAACGCTCATTTTCGTTCAAGTTCAAGGAGGGCGAAAATTTTAACCGCATGAATACATTGAGTATTTTGAGGATTATAATTTGAGCCTGACGCAGAAATCGGGCAAAAAGGAGCGTTTTGCAATGGTCTTGAAATTCGGGCTAAAGGCATGGACAATTGTTCTCTCTTTTTGTATAAAGAAAAGATGGTTCAAATTTCGAGCCGACATGCAGGTTTTTTAATGTAACGAAAACTGGAAACACAATCATTAAAAAAGGAATACTGTTTGGACTTAAAAGTTATTGAGACTGTAGATCATGAGATTGCCGGTGCAATCACCCTGGAGATCGACAGGCAGAAAAACACCTTGGAGCTTATTGCATCGGAAAATATAGCCAGCCCGGCGGTTATGGCTGTTCAGGGGAGTGTTTTTACTAATAAATATGCTGAAGGTTATCCGGATAAGCGTTATTATGGTGGGTGTGAATATGTTGATATTGCAGAGAAACTGGCCGTAAATCGAGCCAAAACATTATTCAATGCTCCCTATGCCAATGTTCAGCCTCACTCCGGATCACAGGCAAATATGGCGGTGTATTTTGCACTGCTGAAGCCGGGAGATCCGGTTCTTGGAATGAATTTGTCCCATGGGGGACACCTTACACACGGAAGTCCGGTGAGTTTTTCAGGAAAGCTGTATAATTTTTTCCATTACGGCGTAAACCGGGAGACTGAAACCATTGACTACGAAGAATTGGCGATAATGGCGGAAAAACATCGGCCAAAGTTGATTATTGCCGGTGCAAGCGCCTATCCGCGTATCATAGATTTTGAAGCATTTGCCAGAATTGCCGAATCGGTAGACGCTTATTTCATGGTGGATATGGCCCACATCGCCGGGCTGGTAGCGGCAGGGCTTCATCCGTCTCCCATTCCTTTTGCAGATGTCATAACTTCAACAACTCACAAAACATTAAGAGGCCCTCGCGGCGGCTTGATTCTGGCAAGAACCGACTATAGCGCTAAACTGAATAGCGAAATATTCCCCGGAATTCAGGGGGGACCGCTGATGCATGTGATTGCCGCTAAAGCGGTTGCTTTCAAGGAAGCGCTAAGCGATTCGTTTGCGGTTTATCAGAAAGATGTGGTTAACAATGCAAAGGCTCTCGCAAACCGTCTCATGGACCGTGGATTAAGACTGGTTTCGGGCGGCACTGATAATCACATGATGATTATCGATTTAAGGAATCTTAACATCACCGGTAAGGATGCCGAAGACGCACTGGGCCATGCCGGAATCACCGCAAACAAGAACTCCATACCATTTGAAACGCTCAGCCCGTCCGTAACCAGCGGTATTCGTATGGGAACGCCTGCAATTACCACAAGAGGCATGAAAACGCCGGAGATGCAAATTATTGCAGACCTCATTGTCGATGTACTCCAAAATTACAACAATAACAGTCTTATTGTGAATACGAAAACAAAAGTCCGCGAACTCTGCGGAGCTTTTCCTCTTTATGGCCATGGATCTGTCCCGTCAGGATAAAAAATGTCTCAGGAAAAAGATCGCCCTTCGTGGCAAAAATATTTTATGGATATCACGTTTCTCGTGGCCAAACGTTCCACTTGTCTCCGGCGGGCTGTAGGCGCTTTGATTGTAAAGGATAAAAGAATTCTGTCTACCGGTTATAATGGCGCTCCGACCGGCCTTAAACACTGTCTTGAAATGGGATGCCTGCGTGAAAAATTGAACGTTCCTTCAGGTGAGAAACATGAACTGTGCCGAGGCATACACGCTGAACAGAATGCGATTATTCAGGCCGCCTATCACGGTGTTTCCATAAAGGATGCAACTCTTTTCTGTACGAACATGCCGTGTTCCATATGTGCTAAAATGATCATCAACGCCGGAATAAAAAGGATTTACTATCATTCCGGATATGCAGATGCCATGTCAAAAGAAATGCTTAAGGAGGCGGGTATTGACTTAATTCAATTTGATGCCGGTTAGCGGGGAGGAACTCATGAAATGTCCATTTTGCGGAGAAATTGACAACAAAGTTATCGACTCTAGATTGAGCAAGGATGGGAACGTCATTCGAAGGCGAAGAGAATGCATTGTATGCAGCAGGCGATTCACAACCTACGAGCATATTGAGGAAATTCCTGTGATGATCATCAAAAAGGATGGACGTCGAGAAGTCTTCTCCATTGACAAATTACGTTCGGGCATCCAAAAGGCATGTCAAAAGAGAAATATAAGTGTTAATATTATTGAAGAATTTCTTGATGAGCTGGAACGTGATCTCAGAGAATCCGGCGAAAAGGAGATACCTTCCCATAAAATCGGTGAAAGAGTCATGGCCAAACTCCACGAAATAGACGATGTTGCATACGTGAGGTTTGCATCCGTGTATAGAGAATTCAAAGATGTAAACGATTTTGTTTCCGAACTAAAAAGTCTTTTGAGCGAACATAAACCCGAATAGACGAGGTGCATTACCAGTTTGTTAATTGCTATCCAAGACTTTTTGGTGTCAGGTGTCAGGTGTCAGGAATGATGAACAGAGGCGCTGAAACCTGAAACCTGACACCTGACGCCTGACGCCTGATTACAAGGCTTTCGCTCAAAAAAATGAATAAGTTAATGTGTGAAGACCATTTTAACAAATCGGTAATACTCCCAATAGACGGGACATAATGCACGACGACTATTTTATGAAAATGGCACTTGATCTTGCAAAAAAAGGAGAGGGATTTACTTCCCCCAACCCCATGGTCGGTGCTGTAATTGTTAAAGAGGAAAGGGTCGTGGGGAAAGGATACCATCATGCCGCAGGCAAAGCTCATGCCGAAGTCAATGCCATAGATGATGCCGGAGCTTTGGCCCGGGGTGCAAGCCTGTATGTCACCCTCGAGCCCTGCAATCACACGGGACGAACTCCTCCCTGCACCGAAAAAATACTTTCAGCCGGCATCCAACGGGTGGTTGTTGCGATGCATGATCCGAATCCGGAGGTTAAGGGAGGGGGTATAGATTATTTAAAGCAACGGGGGATTATTGTCGAAACCGGTGTTTGTGAGAAACAGGCGGAAAGACTGAATGAAATTTTTATAAAATACGTTAGGACAAAGCGTCCATTTACAATCATCAAATGTGCGGCCACGCTGGACGGGAGGATTGCAACAAGAACCGGGGATTCCCGGTGGATTACCGGTGAAGAATCAAGAAAATTCGTTCACCGCCTAAGGCATGCTGTGGACGCCATTATGGTAGGCATTAATACGGTAGAAAAAGATGACCCCAGTCTAACCACCCGACTGGAAAACAGTACAGGAGGCATAAAGGGCCTTGATCCGGTGAGGATTGTTCTTGATACCCATCTTAAAATTATTGAAGACGCTAGGCTGTTTCGGCTCGATTCCGAATCCGATACCATCATTATAACCGGTGAATCGGTTTCAGAGGACAAAAAAGCCAGAATAGAAAAACTGGGTGCAAAGATTATCAAGTCACCTGTCAAGGAGGGTTTGATTGATCTTGGTAATCTCATGGACCGCTTAGGGGCATTGGGTATAACCAGCCTTCTGATAGAAGGGGGCAGCCGGGTGATTGCGTCAGCCCTGTCTGCGGGAATTGTGGAAAAAATTTTCTTTTTCTTCGCACCTAAAATCTTTGGCGGAGACGATGGTGTGCCGATCTGTCGAGGACAGGGAGCGGATTTGATGGAAAACTGCATACGGGTAAAAGACATTACTGTCAGACAATTCGGCAACGATGTTATGGTCCAGGGATATATAGATAAATGATCTAACCTGAAACCCGTATTAACTTTTTTTGAAAGAAATGATTCGGGATATTTACAATATGGCAATGAGACCTTATATTTTGAAATTACATACCGAATCACCTGTCTTTAAGTTATGTTTACCGGAATCATAGAAGGTCTGGGAACCATTATTGAGATACGGTCTCAAGACCAGGGAAAAAGATTTTCTTTTAACGCGGATTTTGTTCTTGAGAAGACCGGGGTTGGAGACAGTGTTTGCGTCAGTGGCGTCTGTTTGACAGTGGTTGCGATCTATGGCAAACGCTTTCAAGCTGATGTGTCACCTGAAACTCTTGCAAGGACAACCTTTGGCAGGGCCAAGATCGGAGATCGTGTGAACCTTGAGCGCGCCCTTCAACTGTCCGGACGCATAGACGGACACCTTGTTTCAGGACATATCGACGGCATGGGAACCCTAAAGCAAAAACAAAACAAAGGCAATGCCGTCATTGTTGGTTTCGGAGTGCCTGAATCCTTTTCACGTTACATGATAAAAAAGGGTTCGATCGCAGTGGATGGCATCAGTCTTACGATCAACAACTGTGATCGCGGTAGTTTTGACGTCAGTATAATCCCGCATACTGCAAAATTGACAACCCTGGCGATCAGCAGGGTCGGGGATTCGGTTAATATTGAAACGGATATGATCGGAAAATACGTTGAACGCTTTGTCACAAAAATACAAGAGCATGATAAAAAAGATCAAACCGCGCGGCCTGTTGATATGCAATTTCTGGCCAAAACGGGGTTTATTTAAATTTTATAGAGGAGAAAATCATTAATAATGCCACTAGTAAGCATTGAAGATGCCATTAAAGAAATAAGGACCGGACGTATGGTCATTCTTGTTGATGATGAAGACCGGGAAAATGAGGGTGACCTTACGATGGCTGCCCAAGCGGTTACACCTGAAGCCATTAATTTTATGGCAAGATACGGTCGAGGGCTTATCTGTCTTTCCATGACCGGAGAGAAGATAGATGCTCTGAGTCTTCCCCTGATGGTGGACAACAATACCTCACGGTTTAAGACCGGCTTTACCGTATCCATTGAAGCCCGATGCGGCGTAACCACCGGTATTTCTGCCGCGGACCGAGCCACTACAATCCTTGCGGCCGTGGCAGATAATGCCAGGCCGAGTGATCTTGTACGTCCCGGACATGTATTCCCCTTGAGAGGTAAAGATGGCGGAGTGATGGTGCGTGCCGGCCAGACCGAGGGATCTATAGATCTGGCGCGTCTTGCCGGTTTAAAGCCTGCCGGCGTAATTTGTGAAATCATGGATGAAGACGGTACCATGGCCAGAATGCCGAGTCTGGAAAAGTTTAGCGAAGAACATGATATAAAAATATGTACCATCGCCGATCTTATTGAATACCGGATGCGCACCGAATCATTTGTGAAAAGAGCAGCGGAAACGGTTGTTCCCACTTCAATTGCCGGAGAATTCAAAGCCATTGTTTACGAAAATGCTGTGGATGACTTACTTCATATCGCCATGGTGAAGGGTGACATCGATTCCAATAAGCCTGTACTGGTTCGGGTTCATTCGGAATGTCTGACAGGAGATATTTTCACTTCACTCCGTTGCGACTGTGGAGAACAGCTGCATAAGGCCATGAGAATGATTGACAAGGAGGGCGCCGGAGTATTGCTTTATATCCGCCAGGAGGGAAGAGGGATCGGTCTTGTCAATAAATTAAAAGCATATGCACTTCAGGATCAGGGCCTCGACACGGTTGAGGCAAACATAGAGCTCGGATTCAAGCCTGATTTGAGAAATTACGGCATCGGTGCACAAATTCTTGTTGATTTGGGAGTTAAAAAGATGAGGCTCCTTACAAACAATCCCAAGAAAGTTGTCGGGCTTGACGGATATGGCCTCAGTATAGTCGAGCAGATAAGGATTGAAATAGAGCCCAATGAATACAACCGGTGTTATCTGGAGTGCAAGAAGGCCAAGATGGGACATCTGTTACATATTGATCCCATGTCATAATCCGGATAAACCGGGATAAACCGGGAGGAATGTAAATGCCAAAAATTTTGGAAGCCAACCTGCTGGCAGAAGGCAAAAAATTTGCACTCGTGGTAAGCCGTTTCAATAATTTTATCACGGACAGGCTTAAAGAGGGTGCCGTTGATGGACTGTTACGATCCGGTGCCCGGGATGAAGATATAGAAATTGTGAAGGTTCCCGGTGCATTTGAAATACCGCTGATGGCAAAAAAAATGGCGGAAACGGGTCGATATAATGCCGTTGTTTGTTTGGGTGCGGTCATTCGGGGGGCAACGCCACATTTTGAATATGTCGGTGCTGAGGTGTCCAAAGGGATCGCCATGGTCAGTCTGGATTCCGGAATTCCGGTTATTTTTGGCATTGTGACAACCGACACCATCGAACAGGCCATTGAGCGTGCCGGAACAAAAGCCGGCAATAAGGGATGGGATGCTGCAATCGCCGCTGTTGAGATGGCAAATTTGATTGAGGTTGTCGACCGGGCATAATCATGGGGAACCGACGCAAGTCACGAGAACTTGCCATGCAGGCACTCTTTTATATGGATATGAGTCAGGATGACTCAAATGAGATACTGGAAAGATTCTGTGACAATTTTTCTCCCCCGGAGAAAATGGTTCCATTTTTTCTTAAACTTGTAAAAGGTGTAATTCAGGGAAAAAGTGAAATCGATTCGATCCTTGAACGGTTTTCCGACAACTGGAAGCTCAGTCGCATGTCCTGTGTCGACAGAAACACAATGAGAATTGCCGTATATGAACTACTTTACTGCCATGATATTCCATATAAAGTATCCATCAACGAGGCGATAGACATGGGCAAAAAATTCGGCACCAAGGAATCAGGCGCTTTTATCAATGGAATTCTCGACAGCATCCGCATCGCACTTGAAAAAGAAGAGATTCATGTAAAGGATACGATTCAATAAAACCAAACCAGTAAAAATCCGGATTCAAAGGAGGCTGTGTTGATTATTAAAGAGCTTGTTGTTGGACCGCTTATGGCAAATTGTTTTATTTTTGGGTGTAAAGAAACAAAGGAAGCTGTCGTCATCGATCCCGGAGGAGATGCCGACAGAATTCTGTTTTCTCTTGCAGATTCCAAGTTAAAAGTAAAATATATTATCAATACACACGGCCATTTTGACCATGTCGCTGCAAACGGAAAAATAAAACATGTTACCGGCGCAGACATCCTGATCCACCCCCTTGATGCCCCCATGCTGGGTTCGCTTTCAACCAATGCCGCTATTTTTGGAATTTCAGTAGAAAATTCGCCTCCATGTGATCAAACCGTTGGAGAAGGCGACACCGTCTCTTTTGGAAAAATTACGTTAAAGGTTATTCATACGCCGGGGCATACGCCGGGGGGCATTTCACTGTATACGGATAAAATCGTTTTTGTGGGAGATACGCTTTTTGCCGGTTCCATCGGGCGTACCGATTTTCCCGGCGGAGATTTTAACACCCTTATATCAAGCATTCGGACAAAGCTTTTCAAAATGGACGATGATGTAAGAGTACTTTCAGGACATGGCCCGGAAACAAGCATCGGCAGTGAAAAGCGCTTTAATCCATTCGTGGGCCTGTTTTAGTACTATCGGATAGTTTGGATTGAAAATTGACGATGCTTTTTATTGTCCGCTTGGCGCCCGGCGATTTATGTGCTATCCGCTTGGCGCCCGGCGTTTAATGCCATCAGCATTTCTTCTTTCTCTGCTCGTACCTGGTCCTTAATCCTTCTGACGTGACCTCTGCCCAACCCCTTGACTTCACAGCCGAGTTCGAAATAGCGTTTGATTCGAGTGTCATCCAGTATACCGAAGCAGTCGATGACTGCCAGCGGAGAGCCGGCGGTCTCCACTACTGTATCGGGGTCCAGCTCTAAATAATGCTTGTGTCTCACGGCAAGAATAACCGCATCACAACCGTTTAACGCGTGTTTTAAGTCTTGCTCAACGCGCAGGTCGGAAAGTTTGTCCTGGTTGCGAAAAAACCTTTTCAGGCTGTGCGTAGGGGAAGGATACGTATCCTGCTTTTCAAATTCCCACCAGTGTTGAACATAGGGGTCGTGTACCCTGAGTTCAGCTCCCATTTCGGTAAGTCTGCGAACAATTAATTCAGACCCGCTGTATCGAGTGTCTCCAACATCCTCGCGATAAGAAGCCCCAAGGAGCAGGATCTCGGCAGCCGCCAGAGGACGACTCATATTGCGGAGTGCATCACGGGTAAGCTGGGCAACGTGCAATGCCCGGGTATCGTTGATATTGATGGCCAGGGGCGTAATCTTGAAAATGTTGTCTTCAAACCCGTGGATGTGCCGGTATGCCCATATACCCAGTCCGCCGTCTTTGGGCAGACAATAACCGCCTATGCCGGGTCCCGGAAAAATGATGTTGCTGTGGGTGGGTCGGACCCTGATGGCTTCGAGGACTTTGATAAGATCTACGCCGTTTCGTTCGGCGAACAGGCTCCACTCGTCGAGGAAGGCCAGAATTGTTGCCCGGAAGCTATTCTCCACGATTTTTGCTGTTTCTGACTCGATGGGCCGACTTAATACCGTAAGAGGATATTTATCCGTATTGATTACTTCATTGAGAAACTTTACCACCCGGTTGGTGGCTTCCTGGCTGGTCCCGCTGCAAACCCTCCAGAAATCCCGGATACTGGCAACATAATGCCTGCCGGGCATCACTCTCTCAAAACTATGGGCCAGCAAGGGATCGCTTTCAATACCGCGTTTGCGAAACACTTTCCTCATAATGGGATAAGCCACTTGCTCGGTAGTGCCCGGAGCAACGGTTGTCTCGATGAGCACAAGCGCATCAGGTTGGATATGTTCGGCGATGACCTCCAGCGACATTTCCAACGCTGCCATGTCCGTCTGCCCGTTCTTCACATCACCCAAAGCCTCTTTCAGGTAATCACACTGAACGTCTACAACCACCACATCCGCAAGCTTCAAGGCGTCGTAAGTGAACGTAGCCGTTAGAGTCCTTTTGTCATTAACGCAGCGATGGATCATCGGCAATACTTCCGGGTCCTCGGCCTGAACGGGGGGCAATCCTCGATTTAGCAGGGCAATCTTCCAATAGCTGCGAGTGCTCGGCCGCTGCATTCCAATAACAAACTTGAGAGGATTGCCATTTTCATCTTCCGTATCCGCCACCACTGCAGCCATTACAGCGCCGACAAATCCTACCCCCATAACCACCACGATTTCACGCCCCTTGTCTCGCTGGTCATGTACGATATTCTTTAGCCGTTCGAATTCCCTTGCATAGTCATCCGGTTCAGGCAACTGGAATTTTTCACCATCAGGACTTATGGAATACTGTTTCATCTAAATGAGTCTCCTTATAGTATCTAATTAGGAATTGATTAAATCGCTGTCCGATTCCGGACCGCTAACCATCGGATTTTCTTCGGTCCTTGCCGATTCTTCTCTCGGCACCACTTCTCCTCTCGGGACCACTATAGTTCGCGTCGTTGTTCTGCCTGCGATCATACTTTACAATAATAATACCGTCTCTTATTTGTCTGCGCCTGTCCGTGCTTTTTGCTCCGGAACCGGTGACATGTTGAGCCATATCGCCTTTCCTCCGGCGCCTGTTGATAAACAGAGATTTATCCTTATATATATAAGTTTTCATGACTGCCTGTTGATATGAAGAAACAGCCGGATCATCTTTACGGGATTCAGAAACCAACTTGATGGCCAATTTCCTGAAATTTTCTGTGATGGCTTTTCGCGGTGCAAATTGAGCAAGCGACTTTCCCTCATTTATGGCGGTTGATGTTGTTTGGTAATCATTGGGTATGGTCCAGAATATTGCTTTTTCAAATGAAGCTTCTGCATCTTCTAGGGAAGGGTTTGAATTTTTTAAATAACGGTTGATAATGATCTTGATTTTTTCATCGGAAGGAAAACCCAAATCACGCATTGCTCTTAAAAGCTTGTTTGTAATGGATAGACAGGGATAGCTTAAAATTAAAACAAGCGAAATGATGTCCGACAATTCCAGGGTCTTAAAAGAGATATCATCCAGGGGCTGGCCACTGTCAATGATCACAAAATCAAACACTTTCCGCATAAGCATCAGTAAATGCTCAATATTTTGTGATGTTATCTCGTTTTGGTCGCTAAAGCGATTTGAAGATGGAAGGACGCAAACTCCCGAAGTATCAACGGACATGATGCTTTTTAAAACAGTTTCATCCAGACGGGAAATATTCTTGGTGAGATGACCCCAATTATATTTTGGCTGACTCTCAAGGAAAAGGGATAAATCACCAAACAGCGGATTCATATCAATCAATGCAACCGATTGAATATCCTTGTTTTCTGACAGACTGACCGCCAAATTTACGGCAATCGTTGTTGTTCCAACCGCCCCCTTGCTGCCGATGACAGTTATAATCTTTCCTTCCTTGAAAGATTTCTCTTTGCCCGCTTCCGATATTTTATCTTTTGCCATCGCCAGTTCCTTTTTCAGTAATTTAAAATTGCCAGATTTTATTGTCAATTACAATAGTTGAGGAACTCGTAAAAAGTCCGATTTAGACGGTTTTATAAAAAGTTCAAATTCAAGGCGTGTAAATTTTGTAATCATGAGGCGTACTTATCGCACGTTTAATGATTGCGAAATGCAGCACAACGCAGAAGTTGGACTTTTTACGAAACCGTCAATAGTTAATACTACTGAATCGTTAATATATGCTACTGATAATTATCGCACACACCAATGATAATTTTCAACATTTTACATAAACCCCGATGTTGCATTGAAATTCACCAAAACACATGGAATATACTGTCATACAAGATATATCCCTCATAATAGGTACGATTTCAGGAATTCACCAGAAGTGAATTCCACGATTGGATACAATTATTGTACAACTTATTGACACACATACTTTTATATCAAATTCAGCCCATTGAGTTTGCAACATCGGGGTTTACTTTCCTGATCGTGTTGGAATTGATTAACATCTGGAGTTAACTATGGCTTTTTGGAAGCGACTTCTTACAACAGTTTTAGTGATGTTAGCAACAATTTTTATAGTAAGCAACATTTGGAAGTCGACATTTGACATGAGAGAACTCATTTATGTAACTGGCGTTGTTGCCGGATTGGCAGCTTTGCCGGTTTGGGAATTTCTCAAAAGGATTAAACCGAAGAAAGAAAAGGATTTGCATTCAACACATCGTTAACCTTCAAATCATAAAAACTTAAGTTGACATCAGAAAAACATATATCTGTAAATCAATTTATGCAACAGGAGACGACGGAGGCTTACAAAAGGGGGTGGCTTGGGCAAATCCGAGATTTACGGACAACAAAGATGGCACGGTGACGGACAATCTTACAGGGCTGATCTGGTTGAAGAACGCTAATTGCTTTGGGCAAAGAACTTGGGCAGAGGCTTTGACTGATTGCAACAACCTGGCCGATAAACAGTGTGGCCTCACCGATAGTTCTTCTCCTGGTGATTGGCGTCTACCGAACATCAAGGAACTGCAAAGCCTGATTCACTATGGCGTTTTTGACCCTGCATTATGCAATGCTGCCGGGACCGGTCAGTGGTCTGAGGGTGACCCCTTTACCGATGTCCAGTCTTCCTATTGCTGGTCATCTACTACCCATGCCAGCAGTACCGATTACTCGTGGCTCGTGCAGTTAAGCCTCGGTGAAGTGTACTACCTTTATAAGTCTTATAACTACTATGTCTGGCCGGTTCGCATCGGAAAATAGATAATCCGGCGGATGTTGCACACCGATGATTTATACTGTTAGATCTGCAGGTAGATTGTTTAAACCCGAGTATAAAGGTTAGGGTGGTTTCGAAACCTGGACCACCTCAAGTTTCGTATGTTTGTCTGCTATTTTAAGGCGTGTAATGAAATAGTTGTGGACAGGAACTCCGAAAGGTCGTAATTGTATAAATTATGTTGCGCGTTACCTCGAAATATCGTTTCTGGGTCGTACTGGCTTGTATGCTGTCAATTTGTCTTTCATCGGCGACTACTGAGTCACAACGGGCGGGTGGCTTGGACGACTCCAGATCCGGCTCAAAAAAGGTTCTTTTTACCTTTGTAACGACAAGTGCGCCTTCCGCCCTCCTCGTTACCGGAGAGCGAACCCGCTCGCATTGTTTCGACAACCTGTTGGCCATATTTCATGGACAGGCTCACATTGTTTTTAATAAAGAATCTTCCCCCTTTCATTCCGATGGCAGCGCCGAAGCCATCCACTTTACAGATCGTTCAGAAATTCCCATTCGGGCATCTCCTTTCCGAAAATCCTAAGCAGTCCGTAATGTTAAAATCTCATCTCAAATCTTAGTGCAATGCATCTTTTCTGCAATCGGATGTGAATGGTTTTAAATTATTATAGCACGAATCTCGTGAGCTATAGCCACTGCCTTTCCACTGACCGGGTTGGCTGGTCTATGGGTTTCGTGCGATTGGAGATTCTATGGATAAAAAGCATTCCAGGTCGTCAGACCCTAAAAAAAGCAAGCCCCTTTCGGAACCGGAAATCGACTATTCCCCAAAACCCGCTACCCGAGGTGAAAACTTCCTGCTTGGAGTGAAGATGTCTGCCATTATTGCATTTATTGTAGGTCTGTTGTGGATAGTGGAAAAGTATATATTCTAATAGCCAAACGGAACCGAAGCCAACGCATAAAGGGTGGCACGGGATTTTTGGCCTGTGCTCTGACCGTGGGTGTGGTCGTGGGAACGTACTCTTCGATCTTTGTTGTCAGTCCAATTGTTTACGCCTGGCCAACCTCTCAAGATATTATCACCACACCGGATAGCAATTCCGACGCTATCTTAAGTTTTCGTTGGCCGCTGCCGGGGTTTGGTAGGAAAAAATGAAGACTTCGAGTCGTATAGCGATCAATCTAAAGCGGATCTTGGATAGCATGGATACAATACAGCACAAGTTGATCCGTATCGGCGTGCTCGTCTTGCTCCTGTCGGCCGGCGGTTACCTTGCGGCCGGAAAAACACTGGGATATCTACAAAAGGCCACCGGCGCACGCATAGTGGCCTACGGCCTGCCAGACGCCTTTATCGGCTATATTACCGTCTCCCTGGCAATTGGCCTGGCCGCCGCTTTGCCGTTTATCCTATATGAAATGCTGGTTATGGTTTCCCGGCAGTTTCCAGAGTTTTCAGTCCGCATGCGACTCGAATTCTGGCTGGCTTCAGTGGCGCTGTTTTATCTGGGCGTATTCTTCTGCCTCAGCATCACCCTGCCATATGGAAGCAGATTTCTTCTCGATTTCGAAACCGACCGAATCAAAGCGGTCATCTCTGTTCGAAAATTCATAGACTTCTGCCTTGTTTTTACATATGGCTTTGGGTTAATTTTCGAACTGCCTGTGGTCATGTTGCTGTTGGGAAAACTCGGCCTTGTAACTATCGAGAAAATGGCCGGATTTCGGCGGTACGCCATCCTGGTCATTACGATCGTTTCAGCGATGTTGACGCCGACCCCGGACATTTTCAACCTGGCACTGATGGCCGTTCCGCTGTATCTTTTGTTCGAAGTGGGAATTATCTGTATGCGGATTGCGGAGGTTTGAGAATGGCGAACATCTTCCGGGATGCGCTGGAAACAGAAGACGTTTTAAAACGGCTGGCG
>CAYPIW010000212.1:0-4449 GCA_964410925.1 uncultured Desulfobacteraceae bacterium | reverse complement strand
TCCCAATGCCACGGGGACTACCTCCAAACCAAAAGAAGTATTCCCTTCAGACCAGTAAACTGCTTTTCAATAAATGAAGGACTCCGTCTCAAATAATTTGAGGCGGAGTCCAAATACTTTCTCAGCGGATTCAAGATTTCACCCGGAACAAAATTTTTTTATTATTTTTGACTTAAATCAAGGTAATTTTATTTTTAGTATGTTATTTTTCGATTAAAGTTAGAAATTTTCATATGGAGAACTTTGAAAGGAGGATAAATTATGTTTTGTTTTCAATGTCAGGAAACAGCCAAAAATGAAGGCTGTACCGTCAAGGGCGTTTGCGGAAAACCCGAAGATACGGCAAATCTTCAGGATCTGTTGATCTATGTCCTCAGAGGCATCGCTGTTTACGGCGAAAAGGCCAAAGAACTCGGTATGTCAAATAAGGAAAACGGGTTGTTTGCGGCACAGGCGCTTTTCACCACCATCACCAATGCCAACTGGGATAATGACCGGTTTATTGATATGATCAGACAAGGGCTAAACCGCAGGGAGGCGCTTAAAGACAAGGTTACGGCTGCTTACCAGGAAAAATATGGCAAGGAGTTTGAGGAAAAACTACATGATTCCGCCACGTGGTTCTCGGATGATGTGGCTGAGTTTGAAGAAAAGGCCAAATCGGTTGGGGTTCTTGCCACAGAGAATGAAGATGTTCGATCTCTCAGGGAGCTCTTGATCATCGGTTTGAAAGGGATTGCCGCTTATGCGGATCATGCCGCCATTCTGGGATTTGAAAAAGATGACATCTACGATTTTATCATGGAAGCCCTGGTTTCCACCACAAAGGACCTGCCGGTGGACGATATGATCGGGTTGGTCATGAAAGCGGGAGAAACAGCGGTGAATACCATGGCCCTGCTGGACGAGGCCAACACCACCACCTATGGAAATCCAGAAATAACAGAGGTTAATATCGGAGTTGGAAACAATCCGGCGATTCTGATCAGCGGCCATGATCTGAAAGATATGGAAGAACTGCTCAAACAAACCCGGGGTACCGGAGTGGATGTGTACACTCACGGTGAAATGCTTCCGGCCAATTATTATCCGGCCTTTAAAAAGTATGATCATTTCGTGGGCAACTACGGCGGTTCCTGGTGGCGCCAGAACAAGGAATTCGAGTCCTTCAACGGTCCGATTCTGATGACCACAAACTGTATTATCCCCATAAAAAAAAGCAATACCTATCAGGATAGAATCTTTACCACGGGCATGACCGGTTATCCGGAGGTTAAACATATACCGGACAGACCCGAGGGAGGTTCGAAAGATTTCTCAGAACTCATCGAACTTGCTAAAAAATGCGATCCTCCCGAGGAAATCGAAACCGGCAAAATTGTGGGCGGATTTGCCCATCACCAGGTTCTTGCTTTAGCGAACAAGGTTGTTGATGCGGTAAAATCGGGCGCCATTAAACGCTTTGTGGTTATGGCCGGGTGTGATGGCCGTCAAAAGGCCAGAAACTATTTTACCGAAGTTGCCAAAGCTCTGCCACAAGATACGGTAATTTTAACTGCCGGGTGTGCCAAGTATCGGTACAACAAGCTCGATCTTGGTGATATCGGCGGCATTCCGAGAATTCTTGATGCCGGCCAGTGCAACGACTGTTATTCTCTGGCGGTGATTGCCCTGAAACTGAAAGAGGTTTTTGGACTGGACGACATTAATGATCTTCCGATTTCCTTTGATATCGGATGGTACGAACAAAAAGCTGTGGCGGTTCTGCTGGCGCTGCTGTTTCTGGGTGTCAAAGGCATGCGTCTGGGGCCTACCCTGCCGGCATTCCTGTCACCCAATGTTGCCAAGGTTCTGGTGGAAAAATTTGATATCAAACCCATCGGCACCGTAGAGGAGGATATAGAAGCCATGATGAGCGGCAAGTAATTTGTGCGGGTATAAATCAAGGCCGCTGGTAAACGCTGATTCTTGTCTATTGACAAACCGTGGCTCCAAAGCTTTTTTATTTAGGTTTCAGGTGTTGGGAATAAGGGGGAAACGAGTGGACCAACAGGTATGTTATGGACGTTGAAGATTTTGAAATCTATAAAGATTATAAATTCTGGGTAGATACAAAGAATGCATGTAACTTCTCAATAAGTTCTCGTGTATGAAACGATCCTACTGGTCCGCCCGCTGATATTAAAATGCAACCTGTCTGGAACTCCCATCCAGACAAATAACATTTTTTCACCAGTAGGCCCCATAATTTATTGAGAAGTTACATTTTAACGAATCACGGTTTTTCAATCCGGAAAGTGTGATCGATCACAGCGCCTGTGAATAAAATCCGGGCAAAAGGATGGGGAACATGACGAACCAGGACTTCAGTTCCTTTTTTCCGCTGTTATTATAAAAATCGGAAGTTTTTATGTTACGTATATTTCAAACCGATCTTCTGAATACAGACGATTTTATCCTCACCCTTGAGCTGGTTCCGGGAAAAGAATCGGTGGGCAGATCCATTGACACGGTTATGGGAATTGCAAAAGATTCATTTTCCGATGGACGAATCTCAGCAGTATCGATAACGGATAATCCCGGAGGAAATCCTTCACTGAGTCCGGATGTTATGGGATACGAAATTTTTAAAGTGGGAATGGATGTTATTGTTCATTTTGCCTGTCGGGACCTGAATCGGGTGGGTATGGAAAGCCGGGCGTTACAGCTTGCCATGATGGGTATGAAAAATCTGCTGGCTCTGACCGGAGATTACACCGGCAAGGGGTTCGGTGGTCAAGGGGCGCCGGTATTTGATCTGGATTCCGTGAATTTGCTGATGATGTTAAAGCAGCTCAATGAACGAATGAATGAATCCGGTGATCCCGATGGATTTTTTTCCGGATGTGCGGTTTCACCGTTTAAATACACCGAAGCCGAATGCTTTGCCCAATATGCAAAGCTGTGCAGGAAAATTTCCGCCGGTGGACAATTTGTAATCACTCAATTGGGATATGATGCATACAAATTTGCTGAATTGATCAGCATGTTGAAATTGGCAGGAATAAATATTCCCGTGATCGGTTCCACTTATGTTCTGACTCCCAGAGCCGCAAGAATAATGAATCAAGGAGCAGTGCCGGGCGCGGTCGTTTCCCATAAGCTATTGAATCAGGTTGAAGTTGAATGGAGAAATCCCGGACAGGGACGTAAAATGGCTGTTGAACGGACAGCAAAACTGGGCGCAATACTCAAAGGACTGGGCTATCGAGGGATGCACATCGGTGGTATTCATCATAATTTTGATGTCGCGGGTCGTATTATGGATCGTATGCGGGAAATTGGTTCTGGCTGGAAAGAATTTCTGATGGAGTTCGACTTTCCGGTTTACGGAGGATTTTACGCCTTTCCAAAGGATGGCACATGTGATTTGACGGTATCGGAATTCGGGAAAAAACCGCCGCCATTGGGAGTCAGGGAGAAGATACATTTTCAAATGCTTAAGTCCCTTCATGGTGCATTATTTTCTTTTGAATCCAAATCCGCTCCATTCTTCAGCAAGTTATGCAGCCGGCTCGACGGTCGTGCGGCCACCCGACACATGGTTCACCGGTTTGAGAGTTCGATAAAGAAGCTTTTACTGGGGTGCGAGCAATGCGGGGATTGCGGAATTCAACATGTGGCCTTTCTTTGTCCTGAATCTCAATGCCCGAAGCACACCCGAAACGGAGCCTGCGGCGGCAGCAGAGACGGCAGGTGTGAGGTTTTCCCTGAACGACAATGTGTCTGGGTTAGAGCTTACCGGCGGTGGGCATTTTCAGGAGAAACTGAACAGATGATTACCGGGTGTGTACCGCCAAGGATGTGGGAGCTTAACAAGACGCCGTCCTGGCTTAACTTTCATTTGACGCGTGATCATCAAAGTCTGTCAACAGGTCTATCGAAATTTTGTAAACCTTCAGAATGTAACCTCGTGAGAGATTTGTTACACAAAAGAAACCCTCCGGTAAAAAACGATAGAAATTGAAAGAGGAAAAACAAATTTATGAAAATCCATTATCTGCAACATGTCTCGTTTGAAGACATTGCGCATATCGGGGATTGAGCAAAAGAAATAGGATGGTTCCCGGTCCGAAAGACACTTCAAGCACAACATACCTCTTTTGACTCAATATTACCCGATGGTTTTATGGCATTTCATTGGCACGGTGATACCTTTAAAATTCCACACGGTGCCCTTCACCTGGCTGAGAGCGAGGCCTGCAAAAACCAGCCGTTTGTTTATCAGAGCATTGTTGTTGCTGTACAATTTCATTTAGAATCAACTCCTGAAAGTATCAATTCATTGATCACATTCTCCTGGCAGGGGGGTTTGGCAGTTATGTGGATCTGGAAAAGGCGATAACCATTGGTCTTTTGCCTGAAATAAATCCTGATAAAGTGAGGTTTATCGGTAACGGGTCTCTAATG
>CAYPIW010000211.1:0-12411 GCA_964410925.1 uncultured Desulfobacteraceae bacterium | reverse complement strand
CAGGTTCCGGATTCAATGATATTTCCCGTGAAATCGGTTCTGAAGTCACATTATGAGAATACATTTCAATCCGGAGATATACTTATCGTGAAGAGGGATCAAAAAATAATGAACTTCAAAAACTTATGGACAAATTTTACCAAAAATCTTTTGCATGAGTCTGATCATGAGGCTACACATCGATATCGTATACTCAGAAGGAATATTTTTATGTTGATGATTCTGGTAACCATAATTCCCCTGATCATCATGGCGGTTATCTATCAGCATGAATATCACGCCAGTATTAAAAAGGAAATCGTCATTCCATTGCAAACACTCACCCAAAAGACCAAGCATACTTTTGAACTTTTTTTCGAAGAGCGTCTTTCCGTGATCAGATTCATCACCTCTTCCTATTCTTTTGAAGAACTTTCCGACCAAAAGACCATGAACCGTATTTTTAACGTACTGATGGATGAATATTGCTGTTTGGTGGATCTGGGCTTAATTAATAACAAAGGCATCCAGTTGAGCTATGCCGGGCCTTATGACTTTCTGGGGAAAGATTATACGGAGCAGGAATGGTTTCAGGAAGTCGTGGTCAAGGGAACTTACATTAGCGATGTATTCATGGGGTACAGAAAATTTCCCCACGTGGCGGTTGCCGTACTGCGACGAACAGGAGACGGCTCGTCTTTGATCCTTCGAGCGACCATCGATACCAGCAAGTTTGATAATATTATTGCCTCCATGGGATTGAATCCGGAAAGTGATGCATTTTTGATTAACCGTGACGGAATCATACAGACCTCTTCCCGGTTTTACGGGGAAATCATGGATCAGTGCCCGTTATCATTTCCCCGGGGAAATTATGATCCCATTGTCACCGAAATCATAGATCCCCAGGGCCGTGACATACTGATCGCTTTTGCGCCCTTTTCAAGTTCGAATTATGCTCTGGTTCTGATTAAACCCAAATCTGATGTGTTGCACACCTGGCATACGCTCAGAAGTCGAATGTTTTTTATTTTTATCTCCAGTGTGGCGCTAATAATTCTGGTGGTTTTCAAGCTCACGGACACGCTTGTAAAACGGGTTAAAGAGGCCGATGAAAAACGTGAATTAACCTATCGCGAGTTTCAGCATACTCATAAGCTTTCATCGATCGGCAGGCTGGCAGCCGGCGTGGCCCATGAAATCAATAATCCTATGGCCATCATCAACGAAAAGGCAGGCTTGATGAAAGATCTGGTTGCATATGATGATAATTTTCAGAATAAGGAAAAATTTCTGGGGCTCACAGATTCGATACTTAAATCGGTGGAACGCTGCAAGGCCATTACCCATCGTTTGCTGGGTTTTGCACGCCGGATGGAAGTTCAGCTTGTAGAATTGGATTTAAACGAACTGATTCAAGAGACCCTCGGTTTCCTGGAAAAGGAAGCCTTATATCGAAATATTGAACTGGTACTCAACCTGGCGGATAATCTTCCCCTTATTTCTTCGGACCGTGGCCAGATGCAGCAGGTTTTTTTGAATATCATCAACAATGCTCTTGCGGCGGTGGAAGATGAGGGCGAGATCGTGATCACATCATGGGAAGAAGATTCGGATACCCTGGCAGTTTCTGTCCGGGACAATGGAATAGGAATGTCTGAACAGACGCTCAAAAGTATTTTTGATCCCTTTTTTAGTACAAAACAGGAAAACGGCACGGGGTTGGGCCTGGCAATCACTTACGGGATCGTGAAAAAAATGGGCGGAGACATCAAGGTCAAGAGCAAACAGGGAGAAGGCAGTACATTTACAGTTTATTTGCCGAAAAAGACAAAAATTGGTTCCGGAGAATGAGATGAAAAAATTAAAAATCTTACTTGTTGATGATGAGGAGGAATTTGTCACAACCCTTGCCGAACGGCTTGAACTCAGAGGGCTTCAGGCCCGGGCGGCGTTAAATGGTGAAGCTGCGCTTAAAATGATTGAGGCGGATACTCCCGAGATTGTCATCCTGGATATCATGATGCCGGGTATCGGAGGCTTTGAAGTTCTCAGGCGGATCAAAGCTCAACACCCCCGACTTCCTGTTATTCTTCTGACCGGTCGAGGATCCACAGCGGAGGGTATTAAAGGAATGCGACTGGGCGCTTTCGATTACTTGATGAAGCCGTTAAATATTGAAGAATTATTAAAAAAAATGCAAGAGGCCATAAAAAGTCACTCCTAGCTGTTTTTTTCACGAGGTAAAACTATGAACACATGTGAAGACAAAGAGGTTGCGTTTTTCGGAAAAATTACCGCCGGCATTACGCATGAACTGAAGAACGTTCTGGCCATCATCAGAGAATCATCCGGATTGATAGGAGACATCATATCCATTTCACCGGAAGCTGTCATTAAACATCAGGAGAAAATTCGAAATTCTATTGTCAGAATAAAAGACCAGATTGAGCGAGGGGTTAACTTAACGGACCGGCTGAACAGATTTGCCCATAGTACCGATGAAATCCTATCGAAAATTGACCTTCAGGAAACCATCGAACAACTGGTTATGCTGGCGCAGCGCTTTGCCAGACTGAAGCACGTTGTCTTGAAAACCGTGACGCCGGATCAGGAAGGTTCGTCCGCTACTCTGGTTACCCGTCATATTCAATTACAAATGGCCTTGTTTGCGAGTTTGGAATGCTGTTTCACGGGTATGTCCGCCGGCGGAGAAATTAATATCGAAATCCGTAACCTGGAGGGGAAAAACGCCGTTCACGTGATATGCAAAGGGGATCTTCCCGAGCAATCCGAATTCGTCCGGAACATATCCGAATCCCAAAACTGGCCGGTTTTACAAGAAATTGTCGCCTGCCTGCAAGGATCTGCGGCTTTAGATGAAATCGAGCATGGTATTATGCTGTGTTTTCCGGAAGAGATCAGCCGCTAGGGGTTGATTTTTCCTGAATTTGTATTCCGATCACGCTTTACAAAAGCTGAAAAAGCTGATACGGGGAAACCGGAAAAAATAAGGCTGATTCGATTCCTTTTTAAAAACTTAAAAAAAATAAATCAGGGTGATAAAAATGATGAAAGAAATGAAAGTGTTACTGGTGGATGATGAAGAAGAGTTCGTAAAGACCCTTGCTGAACGAATCGAGATGCGAGAGGTAAAATCGAAAATTGCTTTAAACGGGGAAGAGGCCCTTAAGACCATGGATGAAGATCTTCCGGATGTCATGGTTTTGGATCTTAAGATGCCCGGTATTGACGGGCTGGAAGTTCTAAGGCGTGCCAAAAAGGCCTACCCGGGCGTTCAGATTATTATGCTGACCGGCCATGGATCGGAAAAAGATGAAAAAGAGGCCCGCCGGCTGGGGGTTTTTGAATATCTGCAAAAACCCGTGGAATTTGAAAAACTCATGCGGACAATAACAAAGGCCTACAAAAAAAAATTTGAATCCTCTATGGTAGCGGCCAGTTATGCAGAGGCCGGCGAATTCGATACCGCCAAAAAAATTATGGATGAGGAAAAAAAGTAACGGGTATTCGGGAGAACAATACATGGAGATCAAGGTACTGTTGGTAGATGATGAAAAAGATTTTGTTGAAACCCTTGCCGAGCGTTTAGAGATGCGGGAGTTTAATGTTAAAACCGCTCTTGACGCAGATGAAGCCCTGGGCCTGATCCGGGAATCCGATGTTGACGTTGTTGTTCTGGATGTTCTGATGCCGGGAAAAGACGGCATTCAAACATTAAAAGAAATAAAAGAGTTAAAACCACTTGTGAGTGTCATCATGCTCACCGGCCACGCAACGGTGGATACCGCCATTGAAGGAATGAAATTAGGCGCTTATGATTATCTTATGAAGCCTGCCGAGACGGAAATTCTGGTGGAAAAAATCATGAGCGCTTATAAAATTAAGGCGGAACATGAAGAGCGTATTCGCCAGGCCGAGATTGAAGGCCTTCTTAAAAGACGGGGCTGGTGATGGCTTGTAATCTTATAACTGCTTGTTGATACGCCGTTTACTTGAAGATCATTTCTAAAATTTGCTTTCACGTATATCGGGATAGGTTCAGAAAATAACGGCTTTGATACAGATAGGAACGCAAAAATATATCCATAACATCCTGCCGACAGATTTCCAATCTAATACAGGTATCCCAAAAGACAACGGCACCGGTTCAAATGATTCAGGAGGATTATTATGAAAAAGAAACTCATAAAGGAATTGATGGTTCCGCTTGCGGAATATGCAACAGTTTCAGAAGATGCCACGTTATTCGAGACTATTATGGCCCTGGAAAAAGCGCAGGAAAAATTTGATCAGTCCCGCTATCGGCACCGGGCAGTTCTGATATATGATAAAGAGGGTGATATTGTCGGCAAAGTGAGCCAGCTGGATGTAATGAGGTCCCTGGAACCGAAATATGAAGCCATGGGTATTCCGGGATCATTAAGCCGTTTTGGATTAACCAAGCGGTTTCAAGAAACCATGCTCAAAGAACTCCGCTTTTGGGACAAACCCATGGATGATATTTGCAGAAAAGCTTCCCGGATAAAAGTCAAAGAATTTATGTACACCCCCGGTGAAGGCGAATACATTAATGCAGATGAAACCCTGGACAGGGCGATCAATCAACTTGTCATGGGACAGCACCAGTCTTTGCTTGTGTTGAAAGACACCAAAATCGTGGGAATTTTAAGGAAAACCGATGTATTCATGGAAATTGTTCGGGCGATGAAAGCCTGCGGACTGCAAGTAACCCAAGCGGTGCGGAATACGTGATCACCGGCTCGACTCAGTAATTGTTATAATGTTTCAGATAAGGAGAATGGGATATGACAAGCGCTTCTGTGGCCCTTGAAAAAAACAAGTTCGAGTGGAAACGGTATCTGTTACTCTCAATAGGAATCGCACTGTTTGCAGTAACTTATTATTCATCTCCCTGGCCCGACGCCGTCGATCCCATGGGAGAACATTTTCCCTTGAGCAGGGAGGCAAAAGGGGCGATCGCCGTTTTTCTGCTGGCCGGGACCTGGTGGGTTTTCGAAGTGGTGCCCATCGGTATCACGAGTCTGGCCATCGGCGTACTTCAGGCCCTTTTCCTGATTCGTCCGGCCAAGGTGGCTTTTAATGATTTTATGGATCCTTCGGTCATGTTCATCTTTGCGTCCATCGTTTTCGGACTGGTTTTTACAAAGACGGGCCTGACCAAACGCATGGCCTATAAAATGCTGGTCATCGTGGGAGAAAAAACCAGCATGATATATCTGGGATGTTTTGTGGTCACCGCAGCCCTGACCCACATTATGGCCCATACGGCCGTGGCCGCTACAGTTTATCCCCTTTTGCTGGCGGTTTACAGCCTTTATGGAGAAGGAGACAAACCCACCAAATTCGGCAAAGGACTCTTTATGGGCATGGCCTATGTGGCCGGGGCCGGCAGCATCGTGACCCTTTTGGGAGCGGCGCGCGGGGCTGTGGCCATCGGGTTTTTTAACGATATTGTGAATAAAAACATTTCCTTTTTTGAGCTCAGCTATTACATGTTTCCTGTCGGATGGCTCATGACGTTTCTGCTGTGGGGATTTTTTATGATTTTTATGAAGCCCGAAAAAAAGGTTATCCCCGGCCTGAGGGAAAAAGCAAGGATTCTTAATGCCGAACTGGGTCCTGTTAGCCGCAAGGAGATTTTGGCTGCCGCCATTGTTTTTGCCTGTATCCTGACCATGTCCCTGCAATCTTTTATTCCCATGTTACAACCCATTAACAAGACCGCCATCATCCTGATTTCAACCATTCTGTTTTTTGCCATTCGCATTCTTGATCTGGACGATCTCGAAGATATTCCGTGGAACATCATCCTGCTGTTTGCCGGCGCCATGAGCATCGGTTTCTGTCTCTGGGATACCGGCGCCGCCAGATGGATGGCGGTGAACTGGCTGGTCATGTTTCAAAAAGCCAACTGGTTTGTTTTTGTGATGAGCATCGCATTTTTTGTCATGATTATGACCAATTTCATTATGAACGTGGCCGCCATTGCCATCTCTCTGCCGGTGGCGCTGGTGATTGCTCCCTATCTTGGGGTGGCCCCGGAAGTGATTCTTTTTGCTTCTCTGATGACGGCGGGCATGCCGTTTCTCCTGCTGGTGGGTGCGGCCCCCAATGCCATCGCTTACGATTCAAAGATGTTTACACCCGGAGAGTTCTTCTTATATGGCATACCGGCCAGTATTCTGCTGATGGTTATCGTCGGTTTTGCAACCTATTTTCTATGGCCTTTGATGGGAATGCCCGTGACATTACAGTAAAGAGACCAGGGGCATTGCCTCATAAGCGCTAAGTTATTTTTGTGCCAAGTGGACTGTAAAAGGTTTACTGAAAAGATGAACATCGAACAAATTAAAAGATGAACATCGAACATTGAACGTCCCACCGGGGCGTAGGCCCCTATGGGCCGGAGGCCAACATCCAATGTTGAATGAAAGACGAAAACAAGAACAGGAGTTTCAGTAAATAAACTAAGTATACATATTCTTAAATATGGTATCGTATTAGAATTTGATAAGTTATAATCACCATACGTGGCGGATTCAAAGTATTTTTTTGTTTTCATTCGATTTTAGAATAAGTTGAGGAGCGGAGCGACATCATTATTCGATGTTCAACGTTGGACGTTCAATGTTCGATGTTCAGTCTGTTCGATGTTGGACGTTCGTTCTTTAAAACAACCACGTAGGGCATAGCTGTAATAGGATCTTTCCATGTGGCATCGCATTAACCTTCGCAACCGGATTTATCTGATTTTGACCGCCCTGGTGTTTATCACTTTGCTGTGCGGTTTAATCACGGTATGGTATACGTATCGCCTTGAACGGGTGTTGACCGCAATTATCGACCGCAACCTGGTTGCATACCAGTCGGCAGAATCTTTTGAAACTTCCCTTATCAATCAAAAGGGTTTTGTATCTTATTATTTTTTGGACGGCGATCCGGACTGGCTCAGGCAACTGGGAAAATACCGCCAGATATTCAACGAGCAGCTCCATGCCGCCAAATTGCTGGTTGAAGATCAGCAACAAAAACAAGCCCTGGATCAAATCGAACGGGAATACCAGCTTTACATCGACGATAAAGACCGCGTTATCGCACACTATAAGGTCGGGGAGCGGGAACAGGGCACCGAACTACACCAGAAAGTGCGCGACCGTTTTTTTACCATCCTGGAACTCTGCGAAAGATACAAAGATTTTCAAACCCAAAAGATCATGTCCGCCAGAAAAGACAGCCTGCTCCAGGCTCGAAAACTCAGGTTTATTGCAGGAGGCGCCATCCTTGTTGTTTTTTTGCTGAGTGTGCTGTTGGCCTTTATTCTGGCAAAACAGATTTTAGATCCCTTGCACCGTTTGGCTCAGGAAGCGAATAAGAAAGGTGATATGAAAAAGTCGGGTGACGAAGTCAAGGCCATTAGTCGCAGCGTACACGACTTGATCGAAGCCGCCGGCCAGACGAACATCGAGCTCGAGCGCAGTCGTGAACACCTTCTGCAAGCCGAAAAAATGGCCATGGTGGGTAAACTTGCGGCCGGAATGGCCCACAGCATTCGAAACCCGCTCACCTCAGTAAAAATGCGTTTGTTTTCGCTTGGCCGGTCCCTGAAGCTTAGCGATTACCAGAAAGAAGATTTTGATGTCATCTCCGAGGAAATCCGGCATACCGATGCCATTGTGCAGAGTTTTCTGGAGTTTTCACGACCCCCCAGGCTCAAAATGCAGCAGATCAGTCCGTCTATAGTGGTGGACATGGGCCTGCAGTTACTGGAACACAGGCTGAAATCATATGACGTGACGGTCAATGTGATCCGGAAACATCAACTTCCGGAGATCCAGGCGGATCCCGAACAGTTAAAGGAAGTTCTGGTTAACCTTATCATTAATGCATGCGAGGCCATGGAACAGGGAGGATCCATTGTCATCGAAGAGGAAGAAGATCTCGCAGCGCCCTCGGGCAGGGTTGCGGTAATTCGATTAAAGGATAACGGTCCGGGGATACCCGAATCGATTCAACACAATATTTTTCAACCCTTTTTCAGCACCAAAGAAGAAGGGACGGGTCTGGGATTGAGCATTGCAGCCCGGATTGTTGAAGAGCATCAGGGGCGGCTGGATATCCAATCAAAGGAAGGCCAGGGAGCCACGTTTATCATTACGCTTCCAATTAAGGAATGAGATCGTGAGCAGTATTTTGATCATTGATGACGACGACCAGTTGCGCAAAAGTTTCGACAAGCTTTTAAAAGAAGAGGGCTACCACTCTGAATGCGCGGCTTCCGGGGAAGTAGGTCTTAAAATAATAGAAAAGGAAATTCCGGACCTTGTTATTTTGGACATGCGTTTGCCGGGTATGAACGGTTTTGAAACTTTTCAGGTCATTCACGACATAGAGCCCAGACTTCCCGTGATTATCATGACCGCCTACAGCACTACCGAAACCGCTATCAAAGCCACCAAGATGGGGGCATTCGACTATATTCTCAAGCCCTTTGATATTCCTGACATGTTAACCGTGATTAAACAGGCCCTGGAAGCCGGTCGTTTCATGCGTTCGCCGGTGGATATGAATCCCGTCCCAGACGAAAGTTTCCGCGATGCCATTATTGGGCGGAGCAAACCCATGCAGGAGATTTATAAGGCCATCGGCAGGGTTGCCTCGACCGATGCTACGGTTCTGATCAGAGGCGAATCCGGTACGGGAAAAGAACTGGTCGCCCGGGCAGTTTACCAGCACAGCCTTAGGGCAAACAAACCCTTTCTGGTGATCAACTGTGTTGCGATTCCCGAAACCCTTTTAGAAAGCGAACTGTTCGGTTATGAAAAGGGTGCGTTTACCGGGGCTGCTCATCGCCGGGTGGGAAAAATCGAACAGGCCCACGGAGGAACCATATTTTTGGACGAGATAGGGGACATGCCGTTAAGCATCCAGGCCAAAATCCTGCGGTTACTCCAGGAAAAAAGCATCGAGCGGCTTGGAGGCCGGGCAACTATCCCCGTGGATGTGAGAATTGTCGCCGCCACCAATCGTGACCTTGAGTCCGCCCTGGACCGGGGCCGTTTTCGGGAAGACCTCTACTACCGGCTCAAGGTGGTCACTATCTTTCTCCCTTCCCTGAGGGAACGGGCCAAGGATATTCCGTTACTAACGGATTATTTTCTGGCACGATTTTCCCGTGAAGCCAGAATGGAAAACCCGGGAATCACCAAAGATGCAAAGGACATACTTACCGCTTCTCCCTGGCAGGGGAATGTGCGTGAGCTGGCCAACACCCTTCAAAAAGCATTGATTTTTAATCGCGGGGCCCCTATTTCTCAGGAAGACATCTCGCAGGCCCTCAGCGGCGCAAATGCAGGCAGGGGCACAGACTTGGCAAAAGGGGATCAGGCCATTCGTCAATGGGTGTGTCAGATGATTACCTCTCAATCAGACGAAAACATCTTTGATGCCTGTATGGCCCACTTTACCAGTATCGTTATTAGCGAGACGTTAAAACTTACCGGCGGAAACCGCTCAAAGGCGGCCAAACTTCTCGGGCTTTCCAGACCTACCCTTCATTCCAGGATCGAAAAGTATGGCCTGGAGCTCAAGACGTCCGTCAAAGAAGATAAAAGAAATCATTTTCTTTGACATGGCAAATACGACGATGTATAATGCAATGTATATTGTATTGCCAAAGGAGATTTGAGTATGGCACAGATGATACGAAAGCAAATTTATATCGAACCCATGCAAGACATTGCACTGAAACAACGGGCGCGTTTGCTGGGAATTAAAGAAGCGGAAGTGATACGCAGGGCTATAGATCAACAGATGGCTTTATTGAGCCCTGGTTTTCGTGATTTGGGAGCCTGGGAGTGCGAAACGGCCTACGTTGCCAATAGAATGGCCGGCAAGCCCTGCTCCGGCAGTCGCAAATTCATTCGAGAAGACGCTTACAAAGAACGGTTGGATCACTATGGCCGATAAAATCATGCTTGATACCAACATATTGCTCTACGCTTATGATCGAAGAGAACCGGTAAAACAATCTAAAGCTTTTGCTGTTTTGGACCACCTTGTAAAATTACGTCTGGGTATTCTAACACCTCAAGTGCTGGGCGAATTCTTTGTTAACGCTATCCATAAAATTGATCCGCCAATGGCTGTAGAAGAGGCTTATGCACGGATTCAGAATTTCCTGCTGGCCTGGGAAATATTCGGTTTAACAGGGCCGATTGTGCTGGAAGCTGTTCGTGGCGTTCAAACATATAAAATGGTCTATTGGGACGCTCAAATTTGGGCTTTAGCCCGACTGAATCAGATTACTATCATCTTTACCGAAAATTTTAACACGGGTTCCGTTATAGAAGGGGTCCGTTTTGTAAATCCACTTGCCGAAGATTTCGACTTAGAAAGCTGGTTTTCCATATAAAAACGAGTTTAAATTGTGCTTTTCCATTTTGTAAAATAATTCGACGCCCATTCCCTTTTTATCCAAAACAAAAATTCCATCCAGTTTTCAAAAATCTCTTAACTTATCAAGAAGTTACTTCATATTGTCTCCAACAATCATTTTTGGCATATCTTCCACCTCTCCTATCGGGAATATTTCCCTTTGATATGGGAGAAATTCCCTTCCGGGAAATTTATTCAGACAAAATGAAGCCCTCTCCCTATGGAAAAAAATAATAAAGCCGGTAATAAATAACCTATTATTAATGAACCGTGCGGGCACCGGTGTATATCCTGTGTTCGGAAACTACAACCCATAGGAGGATAACGCTATGAATCTTAGAGAGGATGATGTTTTGGTACCATTGGATGTTCCAAAGGCAAAAAGAGACAATTATATCAAGAATTATTTGACGATAACCCGGAAAAGCGGACGATTGATGCTGTTTGCAGGCGATCAAAAAGTTGAGCATTTAAATAACGATTTTTATGGTGAAGGAATTCACCCGGATGACAGTGATCCGGAACATCTTTTCAGGATTGCAAATCAGGCAAAAATAGGCGTTTTTGCTACCCAGCTTGGTCTGATTGCCAGATACGGTATTTCTTATCCTGATATTCCATATCTGATAAAGCTGAATTCCAAAACAAATCTTGTCAAAACGTCCCAGTCAGACCCATTCAATAATCAGTGGCTGGATGTTCAGCAGGTAGTGGATTTTCGTGATAACAGCGGACTATTTATATCGGCAGTGGGGTATACTGTCTATTTGGGGAGTGAGTATGAGTCCGAGATGTTGCATCAGGCAGCCCAAATTGTCTACAATGCCCACCATCATGGGTTGATAGCCGTATTATGGGTCTATCCCCGAGGCAAGGCGGTGTCCGACGAAAAAGATGCTCATTTGATTGCCGGTGCCACCGGTGTGGCTGCATGTCTGGGCAGTGATTTTGTTAAAGTGAATTATCCCAAAAAGAAAGACCATGAATCAAAAGAAATATTAAAGGAAGCCATCCGGGCCGCCGGTTTAACCAAAGTGGTCTGCGCCGGAGGTTCAAGCGATGATGTGGAGGCCTTTCTGAAAAGACTTCATGACCAGATTCATGTGAGTGGAGCTTCGGGGAATGCTACAGGAAGAAATATTCATCAGAAATCCCTTAAAGAGGCCGTCGCTATGTGTGATGCCATCTATGGGATTACCGTGGAAAATATGGACGTGAAGGAGGCTCTTAAGATATATCATTCAAATCAATAACATAAGCGATGAAGATCTCAAAGGCATCAACATTTCCAGATTTTTTTTTAGAGATCCAGAGTGCATGCATCATATTTCCCTCCTGTCCTATCGGGAATATTTCCCTTTGGTAAGGGGGGAAATTCCCTTCCGGGAAATTTCCCCACAAAAAATGAAGCCCTCCCCTTATGGACAAAACTAATAAAACCGCTAATAAATAACTGGTTATGAAATTCCATTATTAGTATGGACGGGCTTTCATTTGATTACATTGCCGGCCGGGGTTGTGTGGAACAGCAACTGAAAGATGATTGAAGGATGCTTGCACCAGGCGGAACCTAATTATCGGTACGATTGAAAATAAAGAAGTGTGACAACCTGAGGAGAAAAACAATGGCATCAAATTTCAGAATTTTTTGTCATCAAAACAGTGATAAACTTCATATTAAGCTTATAGGGGAGTTTGACGGTTCATCCGCCTATGAGTTAATCGATACCTTAAAAAAATATAGCGGCATTGCCAGAAAAGTTTTTATTCACACATGCTCTCTTTCGTCGGTTCACTCTTTTGGCCTGGATGTGTTTCAAAAGAATTGTGCTGTCAAAAAGCTATCGCGTATTCTGATATTTACCGGTGAATATGGAGACACGTTGGCACCTCATGGGAGTATGTTACGATGATCCAGCTCCCAGTTGTTTTACGGCAACAATAATTGCGTAT
>CAYPIW010000210.1:0-6336 GCA_964410925.1 uncultured Desulfobacteraceae bacterium | reverse complement strand
CATCCCGCATTCATAGGTGTTGAGTGATTTTTCCAGATGAGTTCTTTTCGGACGGATGAACCAGTTCACAATGAACGGCGCAAATCCTCCGATAAAACCCACCACGAGGAAAAGAAATATATACATGTAGTCGATCAGAGACGTTTCCGTCATTTCCACACTCCAGGATAATTTATAAACAACCCCCAAAGGCAATAATAAAAATGGCCCGGTCGGAGCCACTGAAAAAGACGAAAATTTTTAGCGAAAAAAATTTTCGTCTTTTTCAGGTTCAAAATTGTTAATCCGCATTTTATCCACACAGCAATTTAATTTTAAGAAAAGATGTAGCTTTTTTGTGAACATTTCCAGCAAAGAGAATTGAAATTAACATATTGAAATTCACCGTTTGGTTTTCAGCAACTCCTATTTTGTGGTACCGTGCTATTTTAATCATAAAAATTTAAATTGCAACAATCATACCAGTACAAATATTTTTTTTAACTTCAATAAACTTCCCACAAAGCAAATCCCCTCTAATGATAACCAAAACCTTGGTCCTCTGGACCAGGTCTTTTGCTGTTTATATCCAGATTTCGAGTTTGAGGAAGCGGAAGAACAGGAAAAACATAACAATTGCCAATGCAATCTTCAAGGTTTTTTCACTGAAAAGCTTCTGAGCACGGCTTCCCAGCATTCCTCCAACAAAACCACCAATAATGATGGCAATAAAAATATAGGGATCCGGCCAATATCGATTTGCTGCATAGCCGATAAAAGAACCGACGCTGGAGAAACACGTCCCGATAAGGGCAATGGGTACCGCCACATACATGGGAAGGGCGGCAATGGTTGTCATGATAGGAACCAGGAGAAACCCTCCGCCGATACCGAATGACCTCGCAACGACACCGACAAAAACGCCGATAATGCCGAAAAGAAGGGGATTGATTGTGAAATCTTCACCCCAGAACTTAAACCGATAATCGGTGAGGCCTGTCTTGATCGGTTCAATTTTTCCCATCACAGTGCTGCGCCCTTCAGCTTTAGCCCGGGCAACCTCTTCATTGAACTTTCTCGCCATGGCCTTGATGGCCTCTCTCTTGTTCATGACCTTTGGTGTTAGTTCATACAGGGTTCTGATACCCATAAGCACAACCAGAACTGCCACCCACTCCTTATAGGATGTCATCGACAGATATTGGGTCACAAACTTTCCCAGCCATATGGAACCGAGTAAAATACCTGCGCCAAAGGAAATGCCAATAGGCCATGCCACACGTCTTTCAACAATTGCATACCTGTAGAATGATCCGAAAGGGGAAAACAACGTTAACCCCACGTTTGATGATCGAAGAACGTTGGCCGCATTAATACCGATAGGACCCATGGTATTGACAACCATAACCTGGTAAGCCGACATGAGCAGGCCGCCGGCCGCGCCGATCATAGAAAACCAGGCACCCACAATAATGGCGCCAATGATAATCCATATCGGGTTCATGTAACGCCCACCTCTTTTCAGCCAGAAACCCTTTGGCGCCAAATTATAAGACCCGATTTTGGCGCCGTTTATGGTAACATCAAACTTATAATTGGGCGGTGTGTGTCGAAAAGACTTAAAAGAGGCCTTAAACTTTCCTGTTGCTTTGTCCAGATCGATTGACGTACCCTTATCCCAATAATTCCCGGACTTGGCGTAATCTCCCAGAACATTCCGTGCAAAGATTACGATTTGGCCTATTTTTGTCATTTCTTTGGTAACGGTATCAATGCCGTAATCGCTTTCATGCAGGAACTTAAAAAAATTCCACTGCTCTTGGGTATTCAAACCCGGCAACATGCTTTTGGCTTCAGCATCAAGTTCTCCAAACGGTGATAACTTGAACATGGTGGTTGAATAAATTCCACCCATAAAAGACGGGCCGCCAAATTTCTTATCAACTTTCTTGCCAAATTTACCCGGATCGGTTGTCACCATATAGTAAAGAACAGGAACTGTTGTATCATTATTAAAACCGATTTTTTCGCCCTCTTTTTTTAATTTTATACTCTCATGAACACCGGTTGTGTCTTTAGGTGCAAAGGCCTCTTGAGATGAGACAGCGATGTACAGATCCTGGCCGGGATCAATGGTTCCCTCTATTGTTACCATATCGCCGGCCCGGTATTCCGATGCGGAAATGGTGGCCGAAGGACTGCAAATGCCCGCGCCTGCAAAAATGAAAATCAAACTGATTGATAATAATACGTTAAACAATAAAGACTTTTTCATTATCCTCCTCCTCTTAACTTCATAATTCAACATTCGATATCGGACATTTATTCTTTTTCAGTAAACCTTCCACGGCCCATCCGACGCAAAAATAATTTAGCGTTTATAAGTAAACGGTTACCACCCACCGCTTTCCAAGTCATATGCGATAGGAACCACAAGCCTTCAAAAAAAGTAGTAAATGGATGTAGCGGAATAGACGCTTTCTACATAGCAAACTATATGCCACCAGAAACCCGGCCCTTGTGTTTAAAAAACGATGCCGGAGGGAGTTTAATTTTATAATATTAAATCAATAGGATATCCTGAACATGGGGAAGGGGGGAAAGAGTTCCAACAATTCGGTTCAAGGATCTTGAAAACCTGATCGACTGCCATAAAATAATTGCGATTATTCTCAACCAATTTATTTTATCGTTATTTCAAGATCATACACGCGCAATAAAAAATATGTTGATGCAATAATAAATATGCACCTATTTGCACTTAACTATGCGTTCTATGAAATTTTATCCATGGCCTTGGATGAAAAAACCATCTTTTTATTTTTAAAATACAGCATGTTCTGAAAAAGATAAGCCATAAAGAAAAATGAATGGAAAAGCCTTTTTAATGGTATGAATATTGCTTATAAGCCTGCCATTCAAGATTTGTTTTGTTGCCGGAAAAAATATTACAATCCAAAAATTTACTTGCAAGACATTATGTAAGCTTTAGTAACCATCTGGAATGACAACTACTTATTGTATATACGGCGATCAATAGCGCCTTATTTGCAAATTTAAGAATTGGCAATCATCTATCAATATTTATCTGTCCAGGCCCTGGTGCCTGATTGATATCGGCATCCCTCACCGCCTGGAGAAAGGAGAAGCAGTTATGAACTTTAAAGAGGCAAGAGATCAACTTATCTGGAATCTTCGGTTGGACTTTGATCCTGTTGGCATCCGTTATGTTTTTGAAGAAGGGGAAATTGAAAATCTGCCCGTAACTCACCGGGCCAAAGCGAAAATTACATACTGTCAGTTTCTGGCTGCCGTACGTCAAGAAAGATATGCGCTTTTTATGGAGCCTAAAAAACTTCTGTGTGAAAATGCTGAACCGGTATTTGGCTTTCGTGAACTGGAGCAGGAAGCCGATACCAAAAGACACGTAAAATATCTGGTTGACCCTGATGCTTCATGGCGAGCGCCCCAGGAAAAGGCAAAACTGGAAGTCGGTGCCTGCAAGGGGATCTATATGGCACCCCTGGACTGGTTCGACAAATTTGACTATGAACCCAGCGTGGTTTTTATGGTGTCCACCCCTTACCAGGCCTATCATATCCTTGACGATTACATGGGGTCTCGCAAGTTGCCAAACCTGACCTTTTTTCACACCCCCAACTCGGCCGTCTGTTCCGGCAGTGTTTGGGCCTATAATAATAAAACCGCCAATATGACCACCATGTGTGCAGGCTCCAAAACTTCCGGTAAGACCGAGATGAATTACGTCAATGTTTTTATCCCCGGGGACCAGATCCTGCCGCTGTGTGAACAGCAGAAGATGCGCACGGAAAAAGGCGGTCCGTCGGTGCTGGGTAAAGGATTCAAACCCTGGCCGGGACTGGATGTCTGCAAGGGGTGCCCCCTGTTCAGATTCGAAGCGGTAGAATAATCGCCGGACCGGTATGTTGCTTTCCCATGACAACCGGTTCGCTTTGGGTATGGCCCTCCTGATTTTCAAATCTGAACTCATGGATTGGATGAGTTCAAAAAAAGGATAATGGGCGAACAAGATGGTGTTGGCTGCACTCTGGAGTGGGCTGCAAAAAATCAGCGGTGTACCTGCCAAAACCATAATGCGTATTGCCATTGAATTTGCCAGGGTCAAAAACAAGGGCGCGTTTTCCTGGACAAGAGTGGGGTGGCACAGGTTCCCCCAGCGGCATGTAGTAAAGTGAGGCCGTCCTTAAGGCTCTCAATAGGTTTTGCGGCACTTTCTATACATGTGGGGCACTCCTCTGTTTAAATACATAAAAACTAAAGTTGAAAAAATATAAATAATAAATTAGAAAGCACTGAATTTTTTGTGACAGGGGGTTGGTGGATTATTAGGCTGAATTTTTAAAAAAATCAGGGAGAAAAATGGGGGGAGAGATGAAAAAAGGGTGTTTTAATTTTATGTTGATGGCAATTTTATGTTTGGCGATTGCGGGAACGTCATACGCATTCAGCTTTGATTTCCATGGCAAAATGTGGCAGACGGTGGGCGTAACCGACAACTATGGCGCTATGGCTACTCCCCAAAAAAGTGGTCCAACGGATTATTTTAGTTATCAAGGCAGTCTTAATAAAGCGGGCATGACAAAAAAAGATGGAGCATACACCCTTTATAATGTCATGAGCGAAAATGACGATGCCCTTTTCGGCCTTACCAAGGCAAGGCTCCGATTTGAAGGGGAAACCGATGACGGGCTGGCCAGGATTGTTTACGGCCTGGAAGTGGGGACTGTTAACTGGGGAGACACCGATTCAGATAAAAAATTCGGCCTTTCCGGCGACGGAGTCAACCAGGAGACCCGCTTTGCCTATGCTGAAGTGGTCATGCCGGTTATCGGAGGAAAAGTTCGGGCCGGCCTCCAACCCACCAAGATCAATCACTGGGTCTGGACGGAAACCGCCGCAGGCCTCACCTACCACAGTGATTTCGGTAATTGGAAAACAATGGCAGGCTGGTACCGTGGTGAAGACGGCGAGATAACTTCCGATATTGAAGGAGACAACGACTATTTTGTAATTAAGGCAGACAACAAGTTGACTCAAAATACCACCCTGGGATTTTTCGGGATTTATACGGATCTGGACAAAGATGAAACCAGCTTTGATGATTCTTACGATGGCGAATACTATTACCTCGGCCTGACCGGCAAGTACGACAAGGGCAAACTTTTCGGCGATTTTGACTTCATTTACCAGGGCGGAGATATTGATTTCGACGAAACTGCCATCGATGACCTTGACCGATCCGCCTGGCTGGGCAATTTGACCGTTGGGTACAAGGTCAGCGACAAATTCAAGATCTCCGGCAACATTCTCTATGTCAGTGGTGACGACGATCCTAATGACGATGATGCGGAAAATTTTGACGCCATCGATGTGGACGTCTTTATTGGAACAATCTTTTTTAAGGATTCCGTTATGGCCGATTGCGACCGGTTCGTCTCGGATGCGCCGTATATTCTGGATAAAGGACTGATCAACTATGCCATCCAGTGTGAATACCAGATTAACGGAAAAAACTACCTCAGAGCTGCGGTACGGTATCTCATGACCGCAGAAGATCTGGAATTAAAACCCAATGAATCGGATGATGATCTCGGGTACGAATTTGACCTGTGGTACGCCTACACGCTAAACAAGCATGTGGATTTGATAATAGATGCCGCTTATCTGGTCGCCGGCGACGGAGCCGACCATCTTTCGGCCAGCGAGAATTATGACAGCGATGACCTGTATAAATTAGCGGCAGGAATCAAGATCAGTTTTTAATTCGGATAGCGTTCAGAACAAATGTTAGCGAAAAGATCAAATCATTGGGGTCTGACATTATGGCACTGATTGAACTGGCATGCCGGAATATAAATTTTCATGGTGAGAAAACTGCTTGATTTTTGAGTACACTTTGTGGTTTTAAGAAAGTTTGCGTTTAAAAATTGACTATTTTTAAAAAGCATCTGAAGTCAAGGAGTTTTTATGGTGTTTACGGCGTTTCTGTATGCCTCTCTTATAATCTTCGCCCTGGGCTTGATCATCAAGATCTGGACCTGGTTTTCACGCACCATCGGAACCTCAGCCAAACAGATCACGGCATCAGAGCGGGTGTCTGCGGCTGTCAAGGGGATTTTGGGAGTTGTTTTCAGTGCAAAAATTCTAACCCTTATCAAAGTGTTTATCCTTGATGTGGTTCTGCAGATAAGGATTCTCAAGGAAGATTTTCTCCGCTGGGTTATGCATATGCTCATCTATGTCGGTTTTATGCTGCTTCTTTTAATGCATGCCCTAGAAAATTTCATTTCCGAACCCTTATTCACCGGTTACTAT
>CAYPIW010000209.1:0-11581 GCA_964410925.1 uncultured Desulfobacteraceae bacterium | reverse complement strand
CCTGAAGGGACGTTGGTGCAGGGCCCATGGGACGCCCCTAAAATTATAAGTTTCTAATCATCCATCAGTGAATATCCGTCTTCTAAGGCTATGTGTTCTCCACGCCGGGCGCTCATACTGACCGCGGGCTGAGAGATACTGAGTTTAGCTGCCAGATCCACCATTGTAATTCCCAAATCCCTAACCGCCCAGTAGCAGAAAAGGCTTCTGGCTTTGACTTTTACCGGTTGCTTTCCAGGCTGAAATATTTCTTCCGGCCTAATGGAAAAAATCTCAGCCACTCTATCAGCAAGTCTATTTATATCATAGCCTTGCGACTTAAGTTGATATTTGCGTTCAAGAGATTCATCGGCAACCTTCAATACCCTCTCAACGAAATCAGAATCGCCAAGCACCCGCTCATCACTTTTAAAATGAATGTTTGCCCGCCGAAGAGACTTGATCACAGACCAGCCGCCGCTGCTTCGGATAAGTCCTCCTCCGGTAAGTTCGGGACGCTTACCATCCTGGATGCCTTTTTGAACAAATATTCTGTAACGGCGTTGTGCAGTTGATCTCTTGCTATCGAATAGTTTCAGGTCATTTCTATGTTGAGCTCAACATAAAACGTTGATGATATTTTTTATTGACAAATATCTCTTTATGAGATACCCTATCTCTATGCATATCATCACTCGAAAGCGCTTATTGGAATTTGCTAAAAAACATCCCGATTGTTCTACAGCACTTGAATCTTGGTATCGAATCGTAAAACGAACTGATTTCAATTCATTCGACGAACTTCGGAAGACTTTTCCGAGTGCTGATAATGTCGGCAATCTAACGGTTTTCAACATTGGTGGAAACAAAGCCCGTTTGATTGCAGCCATACACTATAATACGCATCGGATTTATATTCGGCATATTCTTACTCATAAAGAGTATGATCGAGGATCTTGGAGGAAATAATGAATACCGAACTTAATGAAATTGCAAAGGTTTGGCCGGACATCCAGCCCATATTTTCTGTACCTCATAACGAAAAAGATCACCTTAAACTGGTTAATCTCCTTGACAACCTTATTGATGAGGTTGGGAATAATGAAAACCACCCTTTAGCCTCTCTCATGGAAACGATTGGCAGCCTTATTGAGACATATGAATCCCAAAATCTTGTTGAGGTAGAGGGTGATCCGATTGGTGCTCTAAATACATTAATGGAAGAACATGGCCTGAAACAATCGGATCTATCTGAAATTGGTAGCCAGGGGGTTGTATCAGAAATTCTATCCGGCAAACGCCAGTTAAATGTTCGCCAAATAAAAATGTTGAGTAAACGTTTCAAAGTCTCTCCTGCTGTTTTTATTTAAATCAGGTTTTGAGAATATAATATCTCGTTTCAATGAAAACAAGGGGATCAGGTCTTCATTCTTGACAGTTTTATAGTATTATTTAAAGAATGAACGAGTTCCCTTTAGGCATTACCTTTGGCTTTTCCATCCGGCTGAATGATTAAAGTCTGAAATGGAATTAGAAACCGGCCAGTTGGCAATAATCCAATAATTTTTTGTAATAGCGATGAAGCATGATGGCAGATCGCCGTTTTTATTGGATCATGCTTCATCTTTAAACGCCTATCTATTAAAGGCAAATTGCCCTAACTGCGAGGTTTGTTGATTATGTTGACCCAGATTTTGTTAATACCTTGAAGATATCCAAGCAAGCCAAGATGTATGCATACGATGCTTATATTTTGGATTGTGCTATCAGATATAAGGCACCTTTATTGACGTTGGATCGAAAGCTAAGGGCATTTGCTCAAAATCTCAACGTAGAGACCATGGAGGTCTAAAATGCAAGTCTATACATATTCAGAAGCCCGGCAAAAACTTGCTATGGTCCTTGAACAAGCAGAAAACACAGGAAAAGTACTAATTCGAAGGAAGGACGGTAGAACTTTCGCTTTGGTTCCAGAAAAAATCGCTTCTTCACCTTTAGATATTCCATCAATTAAAGCAAATATAACGACTCAGGAAATAGTGGACATTGTTCGAGAAGGAAGAGAACGGTAGAAGCATGGCTTAAAGGTCAGGTCACCTACCTTGAGCGTGTTTTTGAAGGAAGTCTTTCGAAAGCTAATCGTATCCTCCAATCAATAAAAAAAGCCAGGAATGCTCATCCGGACTCAGATCCGGTCAAGCCTTCCTGGCTTTTTGTCTTGCCTTGAAATTTAAATAACTCTTTAATTTAAAAACGCAATTTCATATTGCATTTTTTGGATTGCTTGTCATCCGTGAAGTGGATGTGGATGCCAAATTGCTTCCGCATTCTTTTGGCAAGATGCTCTATGGCTGCTTCAAGCCCTATGCCATAAAGGACCGGAGGACTGAGTTCGAAAGTCATAGATGACCTTTAACAGAAAACGATCCAACTGAGATTCCTGTTGGACCGTCGTTGTTCCAAATTGCAAACCTAATTGCTTTGTTGTTAAGTGTTTGGCTGAGGTCTTACCGGGTTCATGGGAAACCCGGACAGGTTTTAATGATAGATACTTTAAACATACGGAACAGATACTATCCTGGATAAATAATAGATCCAATTTAACCGGTTCGTTTGATTCACCATCTCTATCAATATAACGCAAGCAAAGTCCGTCTCGGCTGATATTTATGATTTGACAATATTTTTGAGTTGTACCAGGAGCATTCAAAGACCGGATCATTGCTATTGCACCATTCTTAATCTTAAATCGTTCATGCTTTCTGCGCTCAGTAAACTCTTTTTCTTTGGTCATCATAGAAGCCGGCCTAAAACGGTTCAAATACGATCTTTTGGTTGGTATTATCATAGAGTTTGAGCCTTGCTTTGAGAGTCTTCTGCTCACCGAAAATACTGATTAAATTAATCTCATCCTCCTCAAATTTTATGAGATCGACACTTTCCAAAAACATTTCTTCTTCTCCGTCTTTTAAGATAAACGCATGGGCTTCACACATGGATAACCTCCTAATTGAATAACATTCATCGCTTTATTCAAGAGAATTTATGGCCTTACGAAGACATTCGGTACTTTTTGCCGTTAACTCTACCATTTCCAGGACATGTTCCGAACTCTCAATCTTTCCCGCCTCTTTGAGTTGCTCGACAAACATCTCATATGCCTCCTGATGATGATCATTGTGTGTGATCCAATGCTCCAATCTGTTTCTTGCCTTTTCAATAAAATCCATAAAGCCTCCCCTGTCTTTTCGCTTAAAAAAAAGATTTGTATGATAGTAGTGATGGTGCATTCGTACGACCCGATTATTTTTCCACCAGCAAGATACGGTGATCAACCAGATTCATCTCCTGGATGCGCGCTTTTATTTGAAGTTTTTCTCCAAACAGGTTCTCAAGATATATGTCCTCACCTTCCGGTCTCAGAATATCCACACTTTCCATTATGACCTTCTTAATTCCATCTTTTATAAGATACGCATCTGCTTCACACATAAATGCCCCCTTTTTATTGAAGATTGTAATGGATACATCCGGTATTCATCCTCATCCCCGTAGCGCTGCCATCTCAATGACAGCCTGAAACCATTGGGTTCGTTTTTAAGTAAAAACGAATGGTTGTGTTTTTCGAAATCCACGCTTACCCTTTTCTGGATATATTCGGCCATTCATACCGGATAGACCGTAATGCTTCTGCTCTGTCCATACGCAAGCCTCTCACAACCCTATGCTCCTGGTGTTGTCTCAAATCCAAGAATGGTTTTAAGTTTCTCAATTATTTTCATTGCCTCGCCCCCACTGTAGGCCGATTCTATGGGGTGTCCGTAAAGGCATGCATTGATAATCCCTTCACTGAAGGGAATCCTCCCCAAAACGGGAAGCCTTCTTTTCTCGAGTTCCTCACTCATTTTTTCATATGCTTTACCGGAACTGACCTTGTTCATCACAACCCCGGCAAAATTCGCCCCGGTATCGGAGGTCAGATCCACTATCTTTTCGGCCAAATTGATTGACTCCAGAGAAGGCTCTATCACAGCAATCACCGTATCGACACTGTGTTCCACCCCGCGGCCAAAATGTTCTATACCCGCTTCCATGTCCACAATCGCTATCTCACGCCTGCTCAAACGCAGCTTTTTAAGGAATTCACGACTTAGAACACCCATGGGACAGGCGCACCCTTCAAGAGACTGTTTAATTTTCCCGATAGAAATCAACCGTTTTTCATTCCCTTCCACCCTGTAATCCGCAGGAACGTCTTCTATCGGGATGGTATCCCGGAGCAAAATTGACATCTCCGGTTCCGATTGACCGTCTTTGAATCTGGCAATCATCTTTCCCTGAATGTCTTTCTTCCCGCCGACAAAATCCATGAGAGGTCTGGGCGGCTTCTCAAATCCCAGCATCCAGTGAAGTCCCGAGTTGGATTCATCAGAGTCGATAACGGTCACTCGCATCCCCAGTTTTTTGAACTCGCAGGCAAGAAGCGCAACGACCGTGCTTTTTCCGGTTCCCCCTTTTCCACAAACAGCGATTTTCATTTTCGTTAATCTCCCTATAAAAAAAAGACCGAGAAGGATCAACAGGTTTTCTAACCCATCAAAGCCTTCCCGGCCTAATTGAAAAATTTTAGTCTGTTCGGCGTCTTAGCTTCTTGCTAAAACGGATTCATTTGAATCCTACCATTTTTAATAAATATATATCAGTTCGACTTTTAATGTCAACCCCAAAATGGCTGCCCGGGAGAAATTGTTTCGGTAAATCCGTGCCGTAAGGCAACCTTTGTAAACATTTGTGAAAGCCCGGTGCCCAGCGTGAATACTGAGCCGATATCAAGATTCCGGTCGGCTGTTTCGTCAAAAAAGACATAAAGACTGGAATCCAGACCCTCCTCCGGAGACCAGTAACAAATCATGATGGGAACTTTGGGCAGCGGGTGCAAAACCACCGATATATCGGATTGGAATTGCGGGTCCACCTGCTTGCCGCTGAAAATATGAACGATGTCGTCAAAGAGGTCTGTATAACTGTCGGCCACCCGTTTCATGGGGTCTTCGCATCGCTTTTGAAAAAGAGGATACCGTTCCCTTCCCTCTCTCAACTCCCGAAACGATACCCACTTGCCCGAAACCGGCAGCCCGTGTCCGTGAAGAATGTAACTTAAAAACGGAATAGCCACCCATGGGTTGATGTGGATATCTGTAAAGAGGTCTCCCTTTGCATCCATGCTGAAATCCTTGCCCAGTATCTTGAGGGTCAGCTTGTTGTCCGAGAATTGAGCCCCTGCTCGTTTGGCCGCCTCGGCAAGATCAAGACGGCTGACTTGGGATTGTAGACTTTTCAGGTATTCTTCACGATTCTGTTCACCGGTTTTTCAATCCTCAGGCTCTCCGTAAAACCTGCCCGGCAATTCCATATCTCATCTTCATTTTTCCACCTGCTTCCATCCGGTTTTAAAAGCTCATCGGACTCGTCATATTCGTAAACGCGATAAAATGTAAATATCTTTTTAATCAGGCCTTTTTCCGTATCCTCGCCGCCCCTTGACGTGTAATCAGGATATCGTCTATTCCTTCCCGGTTGAGCTTCCACACAAAAACGCTTCCGATAAAACCGGCACCGCCTGTAACGATCACTCTCTTCATGAACAAATCTCCTCAAATAAGTCAGGGCCTGACTGAAGCGCTTTTTCCCGCGCTGATTTGCTTTTCGATCTTCTCCAGATTGTATCGAGTCTGCGCATTGGCCGGATCGATCTGCAATGCCGCCAGAAAATGCTCCCTGGCTTTTTGCAGATCCTTCAACCGGTAATAGGCCATGGCCAGATTATGATGCGATTCGGCATCCCGTGGTCGTTGGGTCAATGCTTGCGCGAAAGAGTGGATCGCCTCCCGATAGTTCCCCTGCCACAGGTATGCAAGGCCCAGTTCATTGAAGATCACCGGGTCTTCGGAGTGAAGCTGGAGCGCTTTGGACAGGTTTGTAACGGCCTGCGCCGGCTCGTTCTGCCTCAGTTTAACCATTCCCAGATATTTATAGGGGGCAGACGTGTGCGGCGCTATTTCCAGAACCCGTGAAAAACACCGGCCTGCCTCATCCAATTTCCCGGTTTGCGCCAGAAGCAGCCCCAGGGCGGTGTGACCACCTTCATGCCAGGGGTCCAGACGGATCGTTGTACGAAACTCCCGGGCGGCCTCATCCTTTAAACCTGCTGCAATCAGAGAAATTCCCAGGTTATAGTGGTCCACCGTACGGGAACCTTCCGTCAAGATTCTCTGCCGGATCCTGTCAACTTGCAGTTCGGCGCAGCACACTTTCAATTCGGTATCTCCGAAAATGTCGTAGGACGGAACCTGGACCTGGCTGCAGTAGCCCATGACCGCATTCCTGTAGCGGGCCTTTTGTTGGGAATCGAGCTGATTCAGCCTCACCATATTGAAAAGCGGCACATTGGCCGATGCAGAGAATTCAATCAGATCCAGAAGAGTATCGGTATCGCTGTTGGCTTCCAATACCTTTAGAGTATCAGGAGAAAACCGGTGCGGGCCTGAAACGGCAGACTCAAGATTTATATTACCGCTGAAAAGCTTCATGGGGGCTGAAAATTCCAGAGACGGCCGATTGTCCGTATGAAGCAGTCCCGGACCGAAGAATGCTTTCAGATCTTCTGTCAAGATCAGGTGAACGAGAAAGTTCACGCCGGGAAAAGTGACAGTTTTGGAGTTGCGGGCAAATGTGAGGTTTTTTTGTGCGGTTTGCCAGTCAAAGCCTTTACTGTTCATAAATCCCAGCAGTAAATAATCCACCGGTCCGATCTTGACCAGCGCGCTGTCGGGAAAAACCTCCGTGAATGTCCTTCCCAGCAGGGAAAAAGTGTCCCAATCCATTTCATAAGACTGGATCCACTGGGCAAAAATGCCGTTTTTATTGAGGTGCCCCCGGACCAACCGGAAAAATTCCAGGGAATAAAGATTGGCCAGACCGGCCATCCAGGGGTTGGAGGGCTCTGAAATGATCACGTCATATTTTTCGTGAGTTAAGGCCAGGTGATTCCGACCGTCCTGGACGATCAGACGGGTTCTAGGATCGCTCAGACAGTCGTTGTTCCAGGGTGTGAAAAAAAATCTGCAGGCGTTCACCACCTGCTCGTTGATCTCCACGATATCCAGCTTCTTGACCGGATACAGCAGGACTTCCCCCGGTGTCATTCCGCTGGCCAGCCCCAGCACCATGACGTTTTGCGCCTGAGAATGGAAAAGCATAGGAATGTGCGCCGACAAGGTCTGAGTGGACCGGTCGCCATGGGTGGAGGCATCTGCCTTGCCGCTGTTGTACATGGCATATTCCACCGTTCCCAGGCTGGTGATTTCTTTTTCCACCGTGGTAAAGCCTCCAATGCCTTCGCCATAAAAAACCACCTCAAGGCCCTGACGCTGCCTGGCAAGCCGTTCCGATCCTTTCCACAATGCCCTGCCCCAGCCGGTCCTGTCGAGATCATGTTCAATGGCCCCGAAGTCCCGGTACCACCCCCGCGAGAGCAGATCCCCCTGCCACGCGGGAAAACGCAGGATGAGGAGTATATAGCAAAGCATCAGGCTCGCGCCGGCAAATAAGCCTAGGTTACGCCGCCGCACGCCGGAACTTGCTACGATCCAGGCCAGCACCGTCACGGCAAACTGGGTCATAATAACCAGCCTTAAGCCGTTTTCTTTGCCCACCAGGGGAATGAGCAGAAAACCCGCCGCAAAAGACCCTATGATTGCGCCCACGGTATTTATGGCATAAGCGGTACCCAGTGATTTGCCCAGGTCGTCCATTGAGTGAACATAGAGCCGGTTCACCAGCGGAAAGGCAGCCCCTAAGAACACGGTCGGTCCAAGAAGAACGCCGAACAAAACAGCGGATTGAACCAGAATCAAGGTTGTAAAGCTGTTTTGAAACGTATGGATGAGCTTTGCAAAAAGGAACTGACTGTTGCCCAACAGATGGCTGACCGCCAACGCCGCGACCGAAGCGCCAAGCTGGGTTAGAATCAGCAGGGTAAAGACGTTTCGGGTTCTGTCGGCCAATTGGCCGAAGATGATGCTGCCCAAAGCCAGCCCAATGATAAAGGTCGCAATGACCAGGGTAAAGGAGTAGGTTGTGGGACCCACAATCAGTCCCAGCAGACGGGTCCATAAAACTTCGTAGGCCAGGGCACAAAATCCGGACACGGCAAATATCCATAGCCCCCATTTCATCTTTCTCTTACGGATACTATTCGCTAAGCGGCTCTCCACAGATCTTGCGCCAGACCGGGAGAATTTGTTTCCGGATGGAACGGTGTTTTCCGACAAACCCGGCCACTTTTGCCTGGAAAGCAGCAGACACGCTCCCCCGACAAGAAAATTCACGCTTGCCGCAACACCCAGGGTCGCCCATACCCCCAGATTTTTCACCAGCACAAACCCGCACAGCACGGCACCCACGGCCGCACCCACCGTGTTGAGGCCGTACAGCCATCCGGTTCGGGCTCCCAGGTGTCCCATGTGGTTCACATAAAACCGGCAGAGCACGGGCAGGGTAGCTCCCATGAGACCGGAGGGAACGATCAGAAGCAGTACGCATCCCAGGAAGGCAATCCCCTGATAACACCAAAACCGGCACAGCAATGGATCATAGATCAAGCCATAAAAGGGTTTTGCGGCCGCAATCAAAAAAGGCAGGACCACCGCGTAAGCACCCACACCCATCTCAATTTTTCCGTACAAGGATAAGAGCACAGCCTTGGAAGAGAACCGGTCTATATATCTTCCGGCCAGATAACCGCCCAGGGCCAATCCTGCCATAAAGACCGTCAGCACCGTGGCCACCGCAAACGGGGCGCTCCCGATAACCTTGTCAATCAACCGTACCCACAACACTTCATAAATCAGTCCGGCGGCTCCGGATAAGAAAAAGCAGCAGGAAACAAAAACAGGAAGGGATCGGAACCCCATAGCGCCGCCGGCGGGTTCTGTGTGTTGATGACGTTTCAAGACAGTTAACATAATGAGGGACTGCGATACATGCGGATCTGTTCATTCATCCGCCTATCGCTATAACCGCCAGGCATCCTTTTTATCGGATGCCCGGTTTTACTCCTTTCGCAACAGGCCGACCACGGCATACGGATTGGATCCGGCGTTGACGATATCTTCATAAACAGCTTGATTCAGCTCAAACCGAGCGGCTTCGGACACAAATTGATCCGGCCTGTCCAGATGATCCGCGGCAGCCAGTACCATAGCAGCCTTGGACGCATCTTTGGATGCCAGACTGCGCAGCCGATCAAAATCAAAACTCAGCACCACACCTTTCCCACTTTTGTTTTTGGCATCCCAGATCAGCACCATTCCGCCGGGATTCTTCACGGAAATCCGTTCCTGCTGTTTCTCGGACAGGGCTTTGACTATCATCCCTTTTTTTCCCGGCGTACAATCCAGCACCACCTGATAAGCATCTTCCTTGCACCATACCGGACAGGCCACAATTGTATAGCGCTCATCCTTTTGAAGGGGATACGTATTGAGAATATAGCGGGCCAAAAGATACCCCGAAGTCAATCCCGGGCAAATATGGTTGTGCAGTTCCGCGCTTTTTAGAAAGTCATAGGGAGCTCCTTTGGCCCACATGTTGGCGATAATGGCCAGGGTGAACATATCTTTACCCGCGTTTAACGCCCCGGTACTCTTCCAAAATGTCGGTTCCGAAATGGTTCGGGCGCTCAGGTTCAACTTTTCTGTAATCGGTTTTCGATCTTTAAGGCTGATGATCACGGCATCGCCGGTGGATTTTTTGAAAAGCATCATACGCAACGGATGATTCTGGGAGCGCTGGAAGAACAGAAGGTTTCCTTTGCCCACACTGCAGCCGGTCACATCCTGCACCTGCCCCAGAAACGGCAGAGCGCAGGTGCCGTTTACTTTTACATAAGGCGCATTGGTCAACACCAAAAGATTATCGCTGCCTTTTGAAAGGTTCAGTGCTTCCATGGCCTGCGAAGTCTCTTGCCCGATGGTTGTCGCTGAAACCGCTTCGCACAAAATCAGTAGGATTCCGACCGCCAGTGCAATTTTGTATCTTGATGATTTCTTCATATGTGACTTTCTCCGTTTAACGCTTACTATTGACTACAGTTTTCTATCCGGACGCCAACCTCTGTCAGACTGCTTCTCCATTTCCGATACAACATCATCCGTCAGTCCTCCTTATGTTAAGATTGATGGGCATGGCTATTTGGTTTCAGGTGTCAGGTGTCGGGTGTCAGCTTTCAGGGGAAAACAAGATAACCCATGGCAATCATAGCTCTTAAGAAAATGTTTTTTAGATCCACCCATAAACCTGGCATCTATCACCTTAACCCTGACACCTGAAACCTAAAAATAGGGAGCCGTCACTTAACTTCAAAAGTATAAGTTATGTTGTACATATACTCATCGCACGTTTCCTTGTCCGTATATGGAGGCTTGTGGGAGAACATAATCATCCAATAGCCGGCCTTATCCAATTGGATAACGGCCTGGCCCTGAGCGTCAGTAACGGTCTCCACCGGAAAATGTCTGACGGGATGGCGTCCCTTTTCCGGAGGTGCCTGCCCGGGGGCCCCTTTGCGAACGTCCTTGCCCGGAGGCCCCTTTTTCGACGGCGCATGTCCGCCGACATCTGCAGCTTCAAATCCCGCATATGTGCCTCTTATGGGTATCCCTGACAGGGGTTTTCCTTCGAACAAAACCTTTGCGGTAAATTTGTCTCCCTTTTTCAACTTGTGAAGACCGGTAAAAGGAATCAACTCCAGGGTCTGACCGGCCGCCCGGCTGAAATTTTTGTCCTCACCGCCGGCGATAATTACGGTTTTAGCCTCTATGTGGAAGTTTGTGCATTTAACGCAATTCTCTACTTCCTTTTTATTCCCAAATTTTCTGCCGTCCGTTGTCATAGAGAAGAACCCCGGCTTAATCCTTGCCGTCACGAGATAGGCCCCCGCTTTTTCAACCTTAAGCTTATAAAGAGAAACAGATTCTTCTACCAAATTCACCGTGAGGCCGTCAGGGTCCACTGCCCGGATCTCTTCCAGGCGGCCTTCCTTCATTTCCTGATCTACCCGGTTGGCGGGATATTTGTGCCCCCAACCGATTCCGATATCCACCGTGGTTCCCACCTGGGGATAATAGTCCCCGGGATTGAGCCAGAGATTATGGGCGAAAGCCCCGGGGCAAATCAAAACCATCATTAAACCCAAAGCGATGGCAGCAATAGTTGGTCTGATCTTCATTTCTTACCTCCATTTGGTTAACTGTTTTATTTACCTACATTCATGGGTGCCGTCGGCAAGGAAGTCGCCCACATAAAGCAGATACTCAAAAGGCAGCTTGTCTTTCCCCACCGTGTCGAGAATGGAACCTAATGTTGCCCGCACCACTTTTTCCTTTTCTGCATATCCGGCGCTGAAAACCATGCCCACGGGAGTATGGGAAGGATAATATTTCGACAGGCTGTCGATGAATTTTTTAAACTCCGTCCGCATGGTGAAAAGCACCATGGTGCTCCGATGCCCGGCCATCTCTTCCACGGACCAGCCTGAAGC
>CAYPIW010000208.1:0-3429 GCA_964410925.1 uncultured Desulfobacteraceae bacterium | reverse complement strand
TTTTCCAAATGACCGTCCATCGCATCTTAACAGGAAATCCTGAGCCCGCTGGTCAATTTCATAGAGTTCATCCCGTCCCGTATGATACACAAAAGGATGTTCCAGGTTTTTCAGCGACGATTTGGGATGAAGACTCAGATATGAGGATGGCCAATTCTTGTCGCTCATTTACGGTTGTCCAGGTCACGGGGTTCAATAACCCGGTTTTCAATCAAACCGGCAAGGACGATATAGCCGCCGCAGGGTTCAAGATCAGGAGATGGCGAGGTGGATTGAAAATCGCAATCCTCTTTCATAAACGGGCATTGCCGGCATACATATCGGGTAAGTGTATCCTTGTGTTTTAGGCATAACTGATAATCTTTAACCGATCCATATACCTGTTCCATGGAAGTCCGTCCCTGACAAACCAAAGACTCAACAACGAGTGCTCCCTCACAGGCCATGTCTTCTTTTTGCCCGTCTTTGTAAAACATACAAAAGGGCCGGCAAATATAATCTTTGAAATCTTTTTTGGTCATTGTATCCACCCGTCAAAATAAAATAGCCTGTTTATCATATCACGGGGATATATAGACAGACTATTTTAGGAGACATACAACTGATCAGCAAGAACGTTTACATTTGCAAAGACCCGTTGAACTTTTTTTGACTTTTTTAATCTTCATGATACCCTCCTTTCTTCTTGAAAGCGATTAAATAGAGGAAATGATCCCGTACCGAATTGTGCCGGAAACGGTTTAAAATGACGTCCGTTTTCATAACGGAATTATCTACATCTTAAATATAAAGATGATTTGTGTCAATATGAAAATGAATAATAAGTGATAACAACCTGTTTTTTTGAGACAAGTTGAGCATGACTTCACTTCCCGAGCCCAGGGATCAAAAACCAATATAAATCATCAAGAATTTTCATATTTACTCCAAGCAATGCTTAAAGCTGGGGTGGTGAAAATCGCCATGTATACAGATGGAATTTATATCCTAAGGTGTCAGGTGTCAGGTGTCAGGAATGATGAACAGAGGCGCTGAAACCTGACACCTGACACCTGAAACCTAATATCCGAAACCTAATATCCGAAACCTGACACCAAACCGCCATGATGTAAATTTGAAGGTTAAATGAACATAACACCGGAGAGATGACTTCGTTTTTAGACTATTTTCGCCAGGGGTACCGTTACCGTCAACTCATCCTGACCATGGCCAGACGAGAGCTGGTCCAAAAATACATCGGGTCGAGTATTGGGCTGGTATGGGCGATTGTTTATCCGTTATTTATGATAACGATCCTTTGGGTGGTTTTCGACCTGGGTTTCAAAGCCGCACCGGCGCAAGGGGTTCCGTTTGTTGTTTTTTTGACCGCCGGGCTGTCGAGCTGGTATTTGTTTTCCGACATTGTTTCCGGGTCAACCGCTGTCGTGATGGAGCACGGCGAATTGATCAAAAAGATGCCCTTTCCGTCACAAATATTGCCCTTTATCAAGACCATCGTCGGTATGGTGAACCACTTAATATTTATACTTATTTTGTTTGGATTGATGGCCTTTCACCGGTTACCGGCCAAGCTCTATTACATACAGGCGTTGTATTATCTGTTGGCCATGTTTGTTCTCGCGCTTGGCCTGAGCTGGCTCTTCGCCTCACTTACCCCGTTTTTCAGAGATGTTCAGCATTTTGTTGCGATACTTCTCCAGGTCGGCATGTGGTATACACCGGTTTTCTGGGATTTGGGCATGCTGCCGGAGAAATTCCATTTCTATTTTATGTATAACCCCATGTTTTATATTGTTCAGGGCTATCGGGATTCGTTTATCTATTTCAAACCGTTTTGGGGGTATCCGCAGCAGACCATCGTTTTTTGGGGGATTGCCCTCACGTTTCTGGCCGTTGGCGGGCTCAGCTTCAAAAGATTAAAGGATCATTTCCCCGATGTGCTGTAATAAAGACCATCCAAAAGATGCTCATATGCAAATCATGCCGAATACCGTCATTACACTGGATAATATTGTTAAAGCATACCATATTTATAATCATCCCCTGGACCGCGTGAAGGAGGCGTTTCATCCCTTCAGAAAAAAATACGGCCGTCGGTTTTATGCCCTCAAAGACATCACGTTCCATGTTAAACGGGGAGAATCCATCGGGATTATCGGAAAAAACGGCAGTGGCAAATCTACCCTCCTTAAGCTCATTTCCGGCATTATACCGCCGACCAGCGGTCGAATGGAGGTTTTTGGAAAAATAGCGGCACTTCTGGAACTGGGTACCGGATTCAATCCCGAATTTACGGGCCGGGAAAATATTTTTTTAAACGGTGCGCTGCTGGGACTCACCAGCGAGGAAATACGGGATTGCTATGATGACATTGTAATCTTTTCCGGTGTGGGCGATTTTATTCGCCAGCCCTTGAAACAATACTCCAGCGGAATGGTCGTTCGTCTGGCTTTTTCCATAGCTACGCATGTCTGGGCGGATACGCTGATTATTGATGAAGCGCTGGCGGTGGGAGACGAGGCCTTTCAGAGAAAGTGCTTTGCCCTGTTGCAGGATCATAAAGCAAGAGGCAACACCCTGATATTCGTTTCCCACAGTTCCAACGCCGTTATTGAGTTGTGTGACCGCGCTCTGTTGCTGGAAAACGGAAACCTGCTGCTGGATGATAAACCCAAAATTTGCGTGCGGGAGTATCATAAACGATTGTTCTCTTCAGTAAACTCAGTGGCCGGTGCGCCTGAAAAAACAGAGGAAAAACAGCAGCCAAACATTCAGAAAATGATTCCGGAACGAGGCGATCAGAGAATATCTGAAAAAGCTGAGCCGTCCCTGAACGCTTACTGGGAACCGGGATTCATCAGCCAAAGTACGCTATCGTATGCGACCCAGGGCGCCCAAATCCGCAACACCGTTATACGAGACTCCCGAGAACGAAAGGTAAACATCCTTTATCCCGGTGAGATTTGTTTTTTTTCCTATGAAGCGGAATTCTTTGAAGATTCATATCAGGTGGTTTTTGGCAGCATGATCAAAACCATTTCCGGACTGGAGCTTGGGGGGATGATTTCCCATCCCCTGGCATCGCCGATTCCTTACCTTGCCTGCCGTACGGTCGCGGAAGTTCGGTTTGGATTTTCATGCCGGATGATGCCGGGCGTTTATTTTTTGAATGCCGGTATTACGGGATATAAAGACGGGACCCAGACTTATCTCCACCGAGTGATTGATGCTGTGATGTTTCGCGTGCAAGCCAGTGAGAACTTGCTCACTACCGGAATCGTTGATTTTCTGGAGCAAACCCCGCCCACTGTCACGTTACGTCCAATCCGGGCCGCTGCCGCCAAAACCGGCTGAACCGTGATGGGTTTATGGCCTGTCCAGTCTTTTCAAATCGTTGCGGACCATCTAAACTCCTCCCGGACTCGATCC
>CAYPIW010000207.1:0-8853 GCA_964410925.1 uncultured Desulfobacteraceae bacterium | reverse complement strand
AAGTCCCCTATACGTGAATCCTGTTAACGTGTTTAACACATTAACAAAAGTATTAGCCGACGGCAAGGGCGTTTCCGTGAGGAAAGGTCTGAAGGGCTGGAGCGAAGCGTAAGGCGAGCCTCGGGCGAGAGGGACCAAAGGGAGCGGCAACCCCAAGTGCTAAGCTATGAGCCGACGAACAGAAACAGCATATAAGGCCCAGTCTCCGGGTGAGTTAGCACAACATAACGAAGCCCAGGATTCGGGAGATAGGGTAAATGCTGCGGTTGTGTAGCGAAAGTTCACGTCCTTATCCGGGGAGATCTGCCTGAATCGGCGTTCGCTTGGGCTATGGAAGTCGGACTGAGGCCTATCTTGAAAAAGATGGAACCGCCACCGAATCCTAAGGCAAAACGAAAGCGCACCGTGCGGAAACACATGGTGTTATCAGGCAGAAGTCAGCAGAGGCCATAGTAGCCCAACGCCCGGGGTAATGCCCGGGACATGGTGAAGGGCTGAACACTTAAACAGGAAAGGAGCATCAATGAGCTCGCACAACACAAAGAATTCGAACGAAGGAGTGAATATGAGAAACGATGAGGGTCAGGTCTTCATTCTTCACGTTTTATCGAAAAACTGTCAGGAATGAAAACCCGCTCCTTGCTTAGGTTTTTAATATGACACCACAAAGGAATAATGCGGGCGGGTATGATTTTATGCTTTTCATTGAAGGTAGTATGTGTATTCCGTGTGAATTATGCCACGGAACGCGCGAATAGATGCACCAGATGCACTACGTCATGTGATTGATTGTCAGGGAGATCGAATGCAGGAAGATTTTTCGATCCGAAGATTATCACAAGAATTTTCTGGATCGGCTTGGGAAATTGATTCCTGAAATGCAAACCGTCAAGGCACGAACTCTTTTATGTTTTTGTGCGCATCGAAATCTTGGCATGACATTCATCGAGATTGGAAGAAGGTTAAATATAAGCCGATTCGCAGTGAGTCCGTTCATCCACGAGATATCAAAAAATTGAAAGAGAAAACCGGTGTGAGCTAATAGTTTTTTCTCTTTTCTTTCATTTGGCTGACAAGAAAATCGTGATAAGAAACTGCTTTACCTGTCCATTTTTGAGATAGATGCCTGTAAACAGGTATGATATCCCGAATCGAAAATCATTCCCAATTGTTTTTTTCTTGACCAGAGTTTGTTTTTGTCTTATTGGTTGAAAAACAATTAAAATATGCCAAATTTTCAACTAACCATGACATCATTTACATCATTCCCGACCGATTTGGTTTTGCGCGTTACCGGTGCGAGCGCCAACCAATTAAAATATTGGGTAAAAATAGGACTGGTGGAACTCAGTAAAAATGGCAAAAAATATTTTTATACGTTTCGCGACATCGTTAAGCTGAGAGTTATCAGTAGTTTAAAAAAAAATGGGTTAAGTCTTCAAACAATTCGTAAGGGCATAGATAACCTGACAAAGGTGCTTCCACCCGGTGCTGATCCTCTCTCCCGGTTGACTATTTTTACCGATGGTCAGGACATGATTGTCATGGAAAAAGGAATGTATTTCAGCGCCACTTCCATGCAACGGTTTTTTCGTTTTGATACGGAACAATTGCAGGCAACTATTGTCCAGATTCAATCCGATGAGGTTTTAAAGGCAGAAGCCTATCGTTCAAGGGTTGGTTCGGTCGAACGGTAACGCAACTATATACAATTTTTATAAAGCATGTATTGTGGCTAAAAATACACATGAAATACGCGATCCAATTCATGTTTTCATCAAACTGGATTTGCAAGAGCGCCAGATTCTTGATTCGCCGCCATTTCAAAGGTTACGATATGTTCATCAACTGGCAATGACCTATTTGGTTTATCCCGGTGCCACCCATCGCCGTTTTGAACACTCATTAGGCGTGATGGAGCTGGCAAGCCGTGTATACGATATCATAACCAACCCCGAGAACTTAACCGATAAAATTCGCAGCCTATTTCCTCAAACAACAGATAACTTGAAAAGATTGCACTGGCGACGCGTTTTAAGACTTGCAGCCATGTGCCATGATCTTGGCCATCTGCCTTTCTCCCATGCAGCCGAAGCATTGATGCCTGATGGCTGGGATCATGAAAGAATGACGCGGGAGTTGATTCTCAGCCCTGCCATGAAAGAGATTTGGTCAAGCCTGGATCCAAAGCCGGATCCCGAAGATATTGTCAAGCTTGCCCTTGGCCCTAAAAAGGCAAAGGATCTCAAATTTACTGATTGGGAATCCCTGTTGGCCGAAATCATCGTCGGCGACGCCTTTGGTGTGGATCGGATGGATTATCTGTTGCGAGACTCCTTGCATACGGGTGTAGCATATGGAAGATTCGACCATTTCAGATTAATCGACACCATGCGCATTTTGCCACCACCCGCGCACGGTAACGAAGAGGAAAGTTCCTCGGAACCGTACATCGGGGTTGAGGCCGGTGGGTTGCAATCGGCCGAAGCATTGTTGCTGGCGCGCTATTTCATGTTCAGCCAGGTCTATTTCCATCCGGTCCGGCGAATATATGATATCCATTTGAAGGATTTCCTGACGGCGTGGCTGAAAGACGGTCGTTATCCAACGGATACGGAATATTTTTTAACCTTTACGGATGCGGAAATTATCAGCGCCATGCACCAGGCCGCCAAGAATACAGCGCAACCCGGACATGTTCATGCCAAACGGATTATCAACCGAAACCATTTTCGGGTGCTTCATGAAGGCTCGTTGAGCGACATCATCGCCTCCGGCGGGGAGATGAAAGCCAAACAAATTGCCGAAAAGGCAGCTGCCCAGTTTGGCGCAGATAAACTAAGATATGATGTCTATGCGCCAAAGGACAATACTATTGATTTTCCTGTGCGTGAACGCAACGGATCGGTTGTTTCTGCACATTCGATATCACAGGTGCTCAAAAAAATTCCCGCCGCGATCTTTGATTATGTTTTTGTCGAGAAAGATATACTGCCAGAGGCCGGAGCGTGGTATAAAGAGAATAAAGACGGTTTGCTGACCATCAGTAAGGAGGAAGAGCGATGAAAGAAGAACAAAACAGATCCATATTGGTGAAGTTGATCAAATTCTTACGATCAAAAGGAAGTTGGTGTGGGGAAACCCATATCCAAAAGGCCGCTTTTTTCCTTAAAGAACTGACAGGGGTGCCCATTGACTTTGATTTTATTTTATATAAGCACGGTCCCTTTTCCTTTGAACTGCGCGATCAACTCAAAGTGATGCTGGCCTTCGATTTGTTAGCCCTGGAAGCCTGTTATCCCTATGGTCCAAGAGTGGCGGTTACCGACATGGGTAACGCCCTTGTCGAACGTTACCCCAAAACACTTGCCAGGTACGAAAAGCAGATCGATTATATTGCGGACAAGTTGGGCGATAAGGGAGTGGTCGACCTGGAAAGACTGGCCACGGCTTATTATGTAACCCTCGAAAACCCCAGCAAAAACAAAAACATCCGCGTAGAGGCAATTGTGGAACTCAAACCGCATATTAAGCCTGAATCTGCCAGACAAGCCGTTCAAGATGTGGATGCCTTGATCGCGCAGGTTGGCAAGGAAAAGTTATGCGCGGCCTGATGAACCTTTATGTATTTTGAGCACTTTTCCTCACTTTCTAATACATGATCGTTTGTTGTCATATTCAATACTTATTTTTATCGATTTAAAGATAAAATAAAAATCATGCCTATGAGCCTCTCCTCAGATAACAAGCACAGAAAAACAACTAGGTCAGGTCTTCATTCTTCACATTGTATCGAAAAACTGACTGACCCTTGGAATGTGTAAGTTTTTGACAAGTTTAATTCGTATTGAGCATTCTCAACAGATCGCAGAACGTGTCAGAGGTGAAATACCGATTAGATAGCACAAAGACAACTATTGGCCATGTAAGGGCAGGATACCCTAAAAATAATCCTGGCTCGATATTTACAGTTCAAATTTGATATCTGACAATTTAACGGATATCAGATCACGGCAAATTATATCAGGTTTTGAACATCCCGATTTTTATGAGGAAGTCTCATAATATATGAATGGAACATAAATGGGTATTGCAACCGACATCATCCTCCTTGTTGTTGTTTCATTTTTTTGCGGCCTGTTTCTTCAGCGGCTGGGCCAACCCATCATCCTCGGGTATATCGCAGCGGGAATTATTTTGGGACCCAATACAGGGGGCCTTACGGTCTCAAACATTCACGAGATCGAGCTGCTTGCCGAGATCGGGGTTGCGCTGCTGCTGTTTGCACTCGGGCTTGAATTTTCTTTCAAGGATCTCAAGCCGGTTAAAATGGTCGCTTTGGTAGGAACGCCGATCCAGTTGATCGTTACCATTGGACTCGGTATTGGTATTGGACACTTGATGGAATTGGATTGGAAACCATCGCTTTGGCTCGGTGCCCTTATCTCGCTTTCAAGCACCATGGTACTTCTCAAAACGCTGATGAATCAGGGCTGGTTGGGAACCCTCTCCAGTAAAGTGATGATCGGTATGCTCATCGTCCAGGATTTAGCTGTGGTGCCGATGATGATCATCCTCCCTCAGTTGAACAATCCGTCAGTGGGGTTGCCTGCTCTTGGTTTTGCCACCCTCAAAGCCGGGGCGTTTATTACAGGGATGATCTTACTCGGAACTAAACTTCTGCCTCTTCTGATGGCACACATCGCCAAGCTGGGTTCAAGGGAGCTTTTTTTGCTTGCGATCACCGCCATCGGTCTGGGTGTGGGTTACATCACTCACCTGGTGGGACTTTCCTTTGCTTTCGGTGCGTTTGTGGCCGGTATGGTTTTAAGCGAATCGGACTACGGTCACCAGGCTTTGAGCGAAATTATTCCGCTTCGAGATCTTTTTGGGTTGTTGTTTTTTACATCGGTTGGAATGCTTTTTGATCCGACATTTCTATTTGCCCATATCCGGCAGGTCATTTTTTTGGTACTGGCAGTAAGCATCGGCAAGGGATTTATTTTCGCGTTTATATCTCGCGTTTTCAAATATCGGAATGTCATTCCATTGGCCGTTGGATTAGGGCTTTTTCAAATTGGTGAGTTTTCATTAGTGCTGGCAAGGGTGGGGATATCGACGAATTCTATTGGAAACGATCTATACTCTTTGGTACTGACCGCCGCAATTTTAACGATGATCCTCACGCCTTTGATTTCAGGCCAGACTGCAAGGATATACGCACTAAAGAAGCGAAAGTTTCGCCATGAAGCACTGGAGTCGTCAAACATACCGGATGCCGGACTTTCTGACCATGTTGTTATTTCCGGTGGTGGGCGCGTCGGCTTTCAGATAGCACAGGTTTTAAAACGTTTAAACATGCGATTTGTGATCATCGAGCTTGATCACCGGCTGTTTGAAAGGGCCAAAAAAGCCGGAATGACGGTCATTTATGGCGATTCCGAAAATGAAATTGTTCTCGAAGCAGCCGGAATCAAAGATGCTACCCTCCTGATTTTGACTATTCCCGGAATTGTCACAGCCAGATCAGTCATCGTTCAGTCAAGGCGTTTAAACAAAAGAATCCAAATCGTAGCGAGAACACCCGGTCCTGATTATATCGATTTATTTAAGGAGTTGGGGGTGTCAGATTTTGTTCTTCCGGAGTTCGAGACGAGCCTCGAAATGATGCGCCAGGCTCTTCTCCGTCTTCGAGTTCCACCCACAGATGTGCAACGACATACGGATACGGCTCGACAGGAGCTATATGCACACCTGTTAAACCAGAACCACGATTATCGAGTGTTATCCCAACTCCGAGGTGCTGAACAACAATTTGACCTGCAGTGGGTCCGTTTACCCCGGGAAAGCCCGATTGCTAATCGGTCGATAGGTGACAGCGAAATACGTAAGAGAACGGGGGCATCTGTCGTAGGTGTTGTCCGGGGAGAGCAATTAAAGCCCAATCCTGATGCGGATTTTGTTTTTTTACCCGATGACTTCGTAGCAATTATCGGGAGTGAAGAGAACCGGGAGGCTTTTGTCCTTATGGCATCATTTTCACCTGATATGTAAGTTTTAAGAATTGGCTTCAGGTTGCGCCTTTGGCAACTTATCACGACAGCGGCAATAGGCCATTTAATGGCCAGAAAGCACACACTTTTCAATGATCCATTTTCGTTCTATAATTTTAAATCTACAAATTTGCATAATTTTCAGGGCATCTTTTACAGGCTTTTGTGCAAAGGTTTGGTCCTAAGTGCTGCAGAAGGAGCCCAATAAACGGGAAATAATTCCGAATTATCCAATAAACGGGAAATAATTCTCGCTACTCACTAGTTCGTCCACATAATAAGGAGAAACGACTACTCACATGAGACTGTCATTGAAATCTCTGCGCTGGATATCAATCCTTGTATTGCCATTGATATTGGCCACCTCGAGTTTTGCCGATGGCTCAGAAAATCCAGGCAAATCAATTCTTAAAGATATGAATGCTGATACCGTGCTGTTAATTACCTACGTGGTGATGGCATTAGGCTTTTCGTTCCTCTGTTCAGTAGCGGAGGCGGTGCTATTGAGCATTACGCCTTCATATATCGAGGAACAGAAAGAAAAACGACCAAAGCATGCGGCGCTTTTGAAACGACTGAAGCAGGATAACGTGGATCGATCACTTGCGGCCATTTTAACTCTGAACACTATTGCGCATACGGTCGGGGCGATCGGGGCCGGGTCCAAAGCTGCAGCCATCTTTGGAAGCGCTTGGTTTGGCCTATTCTCGGCGGTCATGACATTGATGATCCTTTTTCTTTCTGAAATCATTCCTAAAACCATAGGCGCTGTCTACTGGTCGAAGCTCGTAGGACCAACCGCGCTTTTTGTGCGCAGCCTGACCGTGGCGCTTTATCCAATCGTGTGGATCTCAGAGAGTGTAACAAGATTCATTTCGAGTGGAAAGATCATTCGCGTTTTCAGCCGAGATGAATTCATCGCTATGTCACGGGTTGGCGAGCAGATCGGGCAGATCCACGATAACGAGGCACGAATTATCCGGAATCTGTTTCGGTTCGGATCGGTCAAAGTAACTGATATCATGACACCACGAACCGTAATTTCAGCACTTCCAGAGGACCTAACGGTACTGGGTGCATGGGAATACATAGTAAACACACCCTTTTCGCGCTACCCAATCTACAAAAAGGGTATTGACGATATAACCGGCGTTGTTTTCAGGGATGACATTTTGTTAAACAAGGCGCAGGGACAGGGCGATGAAACGCTCAAGTCCATAAAGCGCGACATCCTTATTGTTCCAGAGTCGGTATCGCTTACAGTGTTGCTGGAAAGTTTTCTTAGAAACCGGCAGCATATTGCCATCATCGTCAACGAATATGGAGGAACAAGCGGTCTGGTTACCCTCGAAGATCTGATTGAAACTTTGATAGGCATGGAAATCATGGATGAAATGGACTCGGTTGTAGACATGCAAGCCCTGGCCAGAAAGAAGTGGAAAGACCGTGCAAAGGTGCTTGGTATCGAGGGTAAAATTGCAGAATAAGGTATCGAACCAGTATCGCAGCAATCATTTTATCTGTTACACCAACAGTATAATCGCCGCTCGGTACAATATACAGCATCATCACCGATCCTAAATTTTCAGCGGTGATATCGGTTTTTCAATAAGGGCAAATTCATTTTTTGGTGTTTCGTTCTTTTCATTTTGATGACATTAAAAAAAGTGTGTTGATTCAAGTTGTTAGATCGGCAAGCTATGTCGTTAGTTTAATTATGTTGTAAGAATTTAATTCCCCATAATTTCCTTCAAATTTATCTCCTTTCCTGATATTCTATTTGCGACCCACAATGAAAGGTGGAATAATATGCCAGTTAGAAAATATGTTATATTTATATTTATATTTTTGTTTTTGACACTTATTTATTGTCTCCCTGCTCGATCAGAGGAAAACAAATCTGTTGTCGAACCCAAGCAGATAAAAAAGATCACTAACAGTCTCGGCATGGAGTTCGTTTACATGATACCGGGTACGTTCATGATGGGAAGCCCGTTTAATGAGCCTGGCCGGGATGATGATGAAAATCAGCATCAGGTGACATTTACCAAAGGGTTTTACATGCAGACCACGGAGGTAACCCAGGGGCAGTGGAAGTCGGTGATGGGGGATAACCCATCCTATTTCAAGAATTGCGGGGATGACTGCCCGGTAGAGCTGGTATCCTGGAACGATGTTGAGAAATTCATCCGCAAGTTAAACCAGCGTGAAGGCGGCAACAAGTATCGACTGCCGACGGAAGCCGAGTGGGAGTATGCGGCCAGGGCGGGGAGTTCGGCAGCATTTGCAAACGGTGGTATTTCAGAGATTAGATGCGGTTTTGATACAAATTTGGATGCCATGGGGTGGTACTGCGGCAATTCTGCTGTAATTTACAGTGGTTGTTATGATACAAGTAATTGTGATGGATCAAAATGTATTGGAACCCATTCAGTTGCTCAAAAACAGCCTAATGCCCGGGGTCTTTATGGCATGCACGGGAATGTTTGGGAATGGTGTCAGGACTGGTATGGAAGTTACCCATCAGGTACTGTTAGCGATCCCACTGGATCGTCGGGCGGTTCGCTCCGGGTGAATCGGGGCGGCAGCTGGTTCGGCTACGCCAGGGACTGCCGGTCTGCGAATCGGCGCTACGACCTGCCCGACCTCAGTTACACAAATCTGGGCTTCCGCCTTTTGAGGAATCCTTAGTTTTTACCCCGATGTTGCATTGAAATTCATCAAAACACATGGAATATACTGTCATACAAGATATATCCCTCATAATGGGTACGATTTCAGGAATTCACCAGAAGTGAAT
>CAYPIW010000206.1:0-7026 GCA_964410925.1 uncultured Desulfobacteraceae bacterium | reverse complement strand
GATGAACGTCGAACATCTAACATCGAACGTTGAACATCGAATAATGTATTCTACCATTTATAATAAAGACAAAGCGAAGCGCCTTCCACATTCGACGTTCGACGTTGAACGTTCGATGTTCGATGTTCAAATTTCGAGGCAAGCATTCAATCCTAAAAAAATGTTCTACATTTTCACTAAGTCGTAAAAATACCGAGATGTTATATTATGATTTCTGCAATTATCGTTGCTGCCGGCAAAGGCCGCCGGATGAATCACCCAACCCGCAAGCAGTACCTGGATCTGGCAGGCCGACCGGTTCTGGCTCATTCTGTAATGGTATTCGACACATGTGAGCTGATAGATAAAATTTTTCTTGTTGTTCCCAAAGACGATATCGAATATTGTCAAAAAAACATCGTTCCGTTGATGGAACTTAAAAACGGGCTTAATCTTGTATCCGGCGGTGAACAAAGACAGAATTCAGTATATAACGGACTTCAAGCCATAGATAAAAAGACCGACACGGTGGTTGTTCATGACGGCGTGCGACCTTTTATTCGACTCGATGAGCTGGAATCGTGTATACTCGGCGCAAGAAAATTCGGTGCATGTATCCTTGGCATACCTGCCGGCGATACCATTAAGTATGTCGACAAATCGGGTTTTATTGAGGAAACACTTGCAAGAGACAGCATTTGGCTGGCTCAGACCCCCCAGGCGTTTAAATATGAATGCATTATGAGAGCCCATGAAGCTGCACGGCGGGATGGATATACCGGTTCTGACGATGCAACCCTTGTGGAACGTCTGGGGGCAGGCGTAAAAATTATTGCCGGCAGCAAAAACAACATAAAGATTACCCTCCGGGAAGATCTCGTTATTGCACGGGCGATGCTTGATGCAATAAATAAGGACTTAACATGCCGATCTATGAATACGAGCACTTAAAACAACCCTGCTCACTGGGCAGAGTATTTGATATAAAACAGTCAATTCACGAGCGGTCGCTGACGCAATGCCCAAACTGCGGCGGTCCGGTTCGAAAACTCATTTCTCGAATCAATATCAGCACACCCAAAACCAACAGTGAGCTGCGCGACCTCGGTTTTACCAAGCTTATAAAAAGAGATGACGGTGTTTATGAGAATGTAACGGCTCGTGATGGTGACAGTCGCAGGGTCATCCGGGGCAAACCCGAAACCCTGCCGAATTTGAAAAAAACAATAACAGATTAATCCGTGTCCAAAGAAAGCATGCACATAAAACTGTGCATCATGCCCAGAATACTGTGCTTATTTAAAGATAAGCTAACCCATTTCCACCCTCCGCATCAGCTCAATTTTCTTCAATGCAGATTTTTTTATAAAAAATCAAGAATGCCCATCATAAAAGGATTCTTTTATCTGTAAGTGCATAAAAGTCTCCCCTGTCAATTTTTATTCTCAAATTGAACTCCTATAATCCAACGTCTCGTAAATTCCACAACCATTTGAAATTAATATCTTATTAATGACAACCGTTTGCGTCCATACAATGAATAAACCGAACGTTGGAATATTGGGGGCAGGACAAAAACAACATATTTTAATTCTGAAAAACTTTTTAGACCCCATCATTCCGTCGTTCCATTATTCCAACTGGAGCAAGGTCACTAAATTCTTTCTGGCATGAATCTTGGAAGAAGTTTGGAAGCGCTTTTCATCGATTGGGAATTCCCATAAACCTTTTAGTGTTCGGAACAACAGATTATTAACCAAAAGGAGGAAAAAATGACAAAAACAAAAAGGGTGGTATTCTTGTGTATCGCAGTTGCAATGGTTATGGTTTTCAGTGGGCCGGTATGGGCTGCAGATGCGGGAAAGATCAATTTGAACAAAGCAACGGTGGAAGAGCTGGTTCAACTCAAAGGAGTTGGGCAAAAATACGCGGAAAGGATCGTGGAATTCCGTGAGAAAAACGGACCCTTCAAAAAAACGGAAGATTTAATGAATGTTCCGGGGATCGGTGAAAAAATCTGGGAAAAGAACAAAGACAGGATTGTTGTTGAATAACAGTATGAAACCTGCGTAGTCAACCATTCCATATATGTGCAGGGTTGACTACGCACACAACATATTTGAAGCGATGGGGTTGCATTATATAAAATTGATAAATGCAATGAGTCAATTCTATTATGGGATATTTTGTTGAAGATCATAGTGGATTATTGCGAATATGAACTACACTTCAAATATTAATTAAAAAAAACTCCAGCACTTAAACTAACTGGCTACCACTCAGACTTATCATGCAGCAGAGGGGCAAAAATTAAGCGGCATAGCCGCGTTTTATAAAATCGTGAAACGATTTTATTTTGATTTTTTCCTTGACACACCTCTCTAAAATATGTTCAGCTGATGAACGCTTAAAAGATAAAAGACCATCCACTGAATTAATATATTATAAATATAAATTACAGTAGATTACTTAATATAAATTAATGTAAACTACTAGGCGGAGCCTTGTACTCGGACAAGATACCTGCCACAATCCCACATTATCTGAAAGCGCTCCAGCACATCGTAACAAATCGAACAGAATTATGGATAGAGAAGCTATTCGTACGCTGAAAATCCTTGAAGAGATCGATAACGATCACACCCCGAGCCAGCGGGATTTATCCAAAAAATTGAATATTTCCCTGGGGCTTGTTAATTCTTTTGTCAGGCGGCTCGCCAACAAAGGGTATTTTAAGATAAACAATATTCCTAAAAATCGAGTCAAGTATATCCTTACGCCAAAGGGAACAGCGGAAAAAACGCGATTGACTTATCAATATATTCAGTATACCTTCACATTCTATAGAAATGCTCGAGAAAACCTGCACAAGCTTTTCAAACACTTTATGGAACAAGGAGTCAGGCGGGTTGTATTTTATGGTACGGGTGATTTTGCAGAAATTGCTTTCATCTCTTTGCAAGAGACTTCCATACAAATGTCAGCCATTGTAGACGATATTAATATCGGCGAGAAATTCCTGGGCGCCGTGGTCAAAGATCCGGACATTCTAAATTCACTTTCCTTTGACAGAATCCTCATTACCTCTATGATTTCAAAAGATAATGTGTTAGAAAAACTGTTGAAACAGGGAATTCCCCGAAGCAAACTGGTTATGCTGAAATAAGCTTATATAAATTATCCGGAGATATTTGATGATGAAACGAGCCTTGATAACCGGAATTACCGGGCAGGACGGCGCATATCTGGCGGAACTTTTGCTGGACAAGGGCTACGAAGTTCACGGTATTAAACGTCGTTCTTCTTTGTTTAATACCCAGCGCGTAGACCATCTGTATCAAGACCCCCACGAAAAGGATGTACGTTTTGTTCTGCACTATGGAGATCTCACCGATGCAACCAACTTAATCCGTATTGTCCAGGAAGTCCAACCGGATGAAATTTATAATTTGGGTGCCCAGAGCCATGTCAAAGTTTCTTTTGAATCCCCCGAATATACGGCAGATGCAGATGCGTTGGGGACGTTGCGCCTTTTGGAAGCCATTCGAATGCTGGGGCTTGAAGAAAAAGCCAGATTTTATCAGGCATCCACATCCGAATTATATGGCAGGGTCCGGGAAATCCCGCAAACCGAAAAGACTCCTTTCTATCCCCGTTCACCGTATGCATGCGCCAAGCTTTACGCTTTTTGGTGTACCGTAAATTATAGAGAAGCTTACGGCATATATGCATGTAACGGCATTCTCTTTAACCATGAATCACCGTTACGAGGCGAAACCTTTGTTTCCCGTAAAATTACCAGAGCGGCCGCTCGCATCGCACTGGGACTCCAGGAAAAGCTCTATCTTGGAAATCTGGATGCCATGAGAGACTGGGGACATGCCAAAGACTTTGTACGGGCACAGTGGCTCATCCTTCAGCAAGAGCAGCCCGATGACTACGTTATTGCTACCGGCGAACAACATTCGGTAAGAGATTTCTGTGAACGTGCATTTTCGGAACTGGGGATTAAACTTGAATGGAAGGGCAGGGGGGTATCCGAAACAGGGATTGCCGATGATGTAGAGCCGTCGGCTTTATTGAAAAAATACAATCGTCGTGAAAAGTTTCGAAAACTGTGTCAGGGGCAAACCGTTGTTGCGGTTGATTCGCGCTATTTCAGACCCACAGAAGTGGATACACTGCTGGGAGATCCCTCCAAAGCCCGGGAAAAGCTGGGATGGATGCAGGAAATTTCTTTTGAGCAGATGGTTCGGGAAATGATCGAGAATGATCTGAAAGAAGGCATGCGCGAAGCCATTTGGAAGCAAAGGGGATTTGCGATTCCGGAAAGCTTCGAGGCCAATATGTAACTGCGCAGGTTCACGGTTAAACCGTGAACCCTGAACCCTTAAACCTTAAACCGTGAACCGTGAACCCTAAAATATACATTGCAGGTCATACCGGTCTTGTTGGCTCCGCATTGCTCAGAAGATTAGAGGCCGAGGGTTGTTCAAACCTGATTGTTCGAAACCATTCGGATTTGGATCTTACAAAACAAACTGAGGTTGAAGCTTTTTTTAAAGCAGAAAGGCCGGAAGTTGTTTTTCTGGCCGCAGCCAAGGTCGGCGGCATTATGGCGAACTACACCTATCCGGCCGAATTTATTTACACCAACCTGTCCATTCAGAATATTGTTATTCATGCGGCATGGAAAACCGGTGTCAAACGCCTGCTTTTTTTGGGCTCCTCATGTATTTATCCCAGAGAATGCCCTCAGCCCATGAAAGAAGATTATCTTTTAACCGGAACACTGGAGCCCACCAACGAACCCTACGCGATTGCTAAAATTGCGGGTATCAAAATGTGCCAGTCCTATAACCGTCAATATGGGACAAAGTATCTGTGTGTCATGCCGACGAACCTGTATGGACCCAACGATAATTTTGACCTGGAAACCAGCCATGTCCTTCCGGCCCTGATCAGAAAATTTCATCTGGCCAAACTTGCCAATCAGGGTGACGGCGACGCAATTATAAAAGACGAACAAAAATATGGTAAAATTCCCGAAGAAATCAAACTGTCGATCGGGTTAAAAACGTCTGTTTCAAATCTCAAAACAACACCTTCCAAATCCAGACCTTTTGTATTGCTGTGGGGGAGCGGTAATCCTAAAAGAGAGTTTCTCCATGTGGATGATCTTGCAGATGCCTGTATTTTCTTAACCCAAATGGATAAAAACGTTTTTGACCGATTCTTTGATGATACCCAAACCCCGTTAATAAATATTGGGTGCGGCAAGGACCAGACGGTCAAAGAAATTGCTGCAATCGTTGCCCACGTGGTCGGTTACACCGGCGATGTCAGGTGGGATCAAAGTAAACCCGATGGAACTCCACAAAAACTGCTCGATATTTCTCAGATAAAAAGCCTCGGATGGAAACCGAATATTGATTTGAAAGAAGGTATTCGCAGCGTTTACAAGTGGTATTCGGAAGAAATGAATGGATCATAATTCTGAGATTAAACAATTTTTTTCAGCTCTACTGAGGAGATTTAATAAGGCGACAAAATTTGATGGGATCTCGGCGGTTCAGCTGCAACACCCTGCGGAATGAAAAATCAGGTCACAAAAAATGGGTGTTATCAAAAAGGGCGGCCAAAAAATTGATAAAAGTAACAACGTGAGCTCGCAGGAAGCCAACAGCTCGGAGAGACGCCACCAAAAAGCTTGTCCAGTGAAATTTCCGACAGGAACGAGCAAAGCGAATTTCACAGGGATGAAAAAAAATTAAAAAAACTTTGTCGGGGGGAATTTAACCGGAAAATCGGATGAAAAGGAGCTGGCCCTACTTGCTCTGTGGAATGGCTGCCCAATGAAATGCAACGCATATTTCATCGGGGCGAAGCCTATTCCTCTGGGGTTAGGATTGCAGCTCTCTGTTATGGGTTGAAATCAAAAATCGTGGGCCTGCACCGTAGGTCTGGCAGATCGTACTGGGGTTGATTTTTAGTGAAATCTTAGGCGGTTTGCCTTATAAAATATCCTCCAAAAGTCGGACTATTCGGTGTGGTGTTGCTGAAGCATTGTGAGGAACGTTGATAATGTGATGATTTCGATGTGCTCATATTTTTTCAATGTTAGCAAGTGCTTGTCTCCGGTTACGACAAAACCCGCTGCGGCCTTTAGAGCGCACTCTAAAATACGATTATCCGGATCATCTGACACCACCTGTAACCATGGTGTGGTTTTGAAGACTATTACCAGATTACTGATGGACGTAATCAACTGCACAATTTTCTGTTTTTCCCATCCGAACTTTTCATCCAATTTCCGAGCCAGTTCTGTAAGGATTGCGACGGAGGTGCAAAGCTCGAAGTCGCCATTGATGGCATGCATATAGCCTTTCTCAGCATTTCCGCCGGGTATGACGAACGCTGAAATGTAGATGTTGGTGTCAAAGACGACCTTCACGATCAGCGTCCCTGGAAAACAAGTTTTTCAACATCAGATTCTGTAAATATCCCCTTTTGTTGAGCCGAAGCAGTGCCGTATGTTTGAAGTTCTCGAAACTCCTCCTTGAGAATCTGCCTTTTGTAAGATAAAAACATTTCCCTGAAAAGCACGCTTCTGTTTTTTGCCAGCCGCTTGGCTATCTTATCGTATTCTTCAGCCATGTCCTGCGGCATGGAGATTGTAATGGCGATGCGGGGTTTTTTGGTTTTCATTGGGATACCTCCAAATTAGTATGACAATATCATACAGATTTTGAAGTGACGGGTCAAGAGAATTTTTTGGAGGTGATTTTGTTTTCAGTTTTCAGGTGTCAGGGATATTGTTGACTGATGATTGTCGATTGATGATTGGGGACCGAACCCTGGCACCTGACACCTAATATCTGAAACCTGAAACCTGACACCTGAAACCTAATATCTGACACCTGACACCTGAAACCTGACACCTGAAACCAGGTATACGTCTCGGAATTTCTACAACACATTGTAATCATAGATCCTTTTTCGGTAGTTGTCAGCGCCGTAGATCTGGAATGATGGAATAGTGGAATA
>CAYPIW010000205.1:0-4537 GCA_964410925.1 uncultured Desulfobacteraceae bacterium | reverse complement strand
ATAAAGCGCTTTCCTCAACATAAAAGGGTGCATTACCAGTTTGTTAATTGCTATCCAAGACTTTTTGGTGTCAGGTGTCAGGGGACATGTAGGTTTCAGGTGTCAGTGTTCAGGTCTGGCGATTCCTGACACCTGAAACCTTACACCCGAGACCCGATGGTGAGGTTTTCGCTCAAAAATGAATAAGTTAATGTGTGAAAACCATTTTAACAAATCGGTAATGCTTCCACATAAAAAGACTCTTATCCAATGCTTAGTATAAGAAAAATCGGCGTGGTCGGCCGAACATACCGCCATCTTGCCCGTTATCGCCAGATCTTAACGGTTTTTTTTAAATATGGCTTTGGAGACCTGATAGAACTTTTAAAGATAGAGCAGTATATTGAAATCGGTCTTCAGCTAATTTCAAAAAATCGGCGCAACCGTCTTGAAAAGCTTTCCAGAGCGGAAAGAGTACGAATGGCGTGTGAAGAGCTGGGACCTACTTATATAAAATTCGGCCAAATTCTTTCCACCCGTCCTGATCTTGTACCGGTCGATTTCATCAAAGAATTGTCAAAACTCCAGGATAGTGTCCCGTCCAGTCCTTTCAGTGAAGTAAGCAGGATTATTGAATCAGAACTGGGAGCCCCACCCGAAGCCGTTTTTGATTATTTCGAAAAAACCCCCATCGCGTCAGCCTCCATCGGGCAGGTATACAGAGCAACATTAAAGGACGGTGAAGCGGTGGCGGTTAAAGTTCAGCGTCCCGGAATTAGAAAGATCATAGAAGTCGACCTTGAAATCATGCTACATCTGGCGACCCTTATGGAACGTCATGTGGAAGAGATGTCTTTACACCAACCCGTAAAAATTGTAGAGGAATTTGCCAGAACGCTTGAAAAAGAGATAGATTATACCATTGAAGCAACCAATATGGAACGGATCGCGCACAATTTTTTGAATGATCTGACCATCTATGTGCCAAAGGTTTTTCGGGATACCACGACGGAATCTATACTCACGACCGAGTTTGTGGAGGGTATCAAGGTATCTGAAGTCGATCGTCTGGAAAAATCGGGGCTTGATAGAAAATTAATTACCGTTCGAGGTGCAGATATTGTTTTAAAGCAGATCATTAAACATGGTTTTTTTCATGCGGATCCGCATCCCGGCAATATTTTTGTGCTTACTAACAATGTGATCTGTCTCCTGGACTTTGGTATGACAGGATCTGTTGACCGGCGTACCAGAGAAGACTTTATCGATCTGGCCGAAAGTGTGGTGAACCGGAATGAATCTCGGGCCACGCAGGTTCTTTTGAAATTAACCTGTTGGGATGAAGACCCCGATATTCGTTTGCTCGAAAAGGATGTTGCCGACTTCATGGGTCAGTATCTTTATAAACCTTTAAAAGACATTAAAATCGGTAAATTGCTGAACAATCTTCTTGAGATGGCTTTCCAGCATCGCCTCAGGATCGCGCCTGATATTTTCCTGATGCTAAAGGCGTTCAGCACCATAGAAGGCGTAGGCCTCATGCTCGATCCGGACTTTGATATGATACAGCAGGTGGCACCGTTTATAAAAGAGGTAAAACTTGCCAGAGTGTCTCCCCAAAGGATTACCGGTGATATCTTCAGGCTTGCAATAGAACTGTTTCAATTTGTGGAGAATTTTCCAAAGGATATCCTATCCATTACCCGGTTGATCAAACAGCAGAAACTTTCCCTTAACCTTGAATATAAAGGGTTGGATAAAATGCTTTCCACGTATGACCAGATAAGCAACCGGATATCCTTTTCGATCATCATTGCCGCCTTAATTATCGGGTCTGCTCTTGTTATTATGTCCAAAGTGCCTCCCCTTTTTTACGACATGTCCTTCATAGGGATTGTCGGGTTTCTCGCAGCGGCAATCATGGGGATATGGCTTCTGATCGCTATTTTAAGGAAAGGGAGGTTGTGACCGTTCAGGGTTCAAGTTCGAGATTGTTTTGAAAGATGAACGTCAAACATCGAACGCTGAACATTGAACGTCGAATAATGATGTCGCTTCGCTCCTCAATTTACTCTAAAATCAAGTAAAATTCTTGTTTTTATCTTTCATTCAACATTCGATGTTGGACGTTCGATGTTCGATGTTCATGTTTTTGTGTTGAACCTCTGAACCTTGAAACCTTTGAACTGTGAACGGTTACGAAGGATTATAACACCGTATATCCCGGACCTTCCCCGCCTTCCGGGCATGTCCATGTTATATTCCGGTATGGATCCTTAATATCACAGGTTTTGCAGTGAAGACAATTTGACGGGTTTAGTTTGAGCCGGCGCAGTGATGTGTTTTGATCCGTCTCGATTTCGTATACGTCACCCGGACAAAATTTGGTGCAGGGGCACCGGTAAGTCTTAAAACATTTCGTCACGCACAGGTTCCGATCATGGATAATAATATGGCTGGGCTGATCCTCCCGGTGAATGGTTTTGGACAGATAGACACCGGTAAGTTTGTCAACATACAAGACTCCGTCCAATGTCTTTTTGTGGGAGATCGCAGGAATATCATCATCACTTTCCTTTACCGGCTTTAGTGTTTTGTAATCCTGTCTAATGGGCATGCTATCATAAACACCCCGTCCCTTTGTGACATACTGAGCTCCCAAATGAATAAACTTAATCAGGCCTTTTTTTGACAGGGCCTGTGAAAAATTTCTAACCTCGAAAATTTCTTTTTTTGCCCAGCTGTTTTCAAACAGATCATGATAGCCGCTGAGAGTTTCCCGGGTAAACTTATTCTTCTCAAAAGCAGTTATAATAGCCTCTGCCGCCAGCATACCCGATTTCATGGATAAATGAATCCCTTTTAGTCCGGGAGTATTCTGCATTGCCGCGCTACCGCCGACAAACATCCCTCCGTCAACAGCAAGTTCGGGAATTGTAAAATATCCCCCGGTCGAGACCGTCCGGGCGCCCTGTTCCAGGACCTTTCCATTTTTGAGTATGCCGGTGATAAACGGATGCTGTTTGAATCTTATGAACTCGTCATAAATATCGAGGCCGGGGTTTTCATAGCAGAGCCCTACGAGAAACCCCAGAGCGATCTTGTTGTCTTTAATTTCGTAAATAAAGCCGCCGCCCGGCGGGTTCAGACCCAGAGGATATCCGAGAGTATGGATTTCGTTCCCCCGGCCGGAGGTGAAATAATTATCTTCAGGGAGCTGGATAACTTCTTTGATCCCGGTTTCAAACACCTGGGGCATTTTCCCAGAAAAAATATTCAGTTTTTGCGAGATATCCTGTATCAGGTTTCCTCTTGCTCCTTCACCGAATACCGTAACCTTTGCCACCAAATCTATGCCGGGCTCAAAATTACTTTTGGGATTTCCGTCTTTTCCAATGCCTTTATCACCGGTACGTACTCCGGTTACGGTTTTTTGATCTTCGCCATAAAGAACTTTCGTACCTGCAAAACCCGGGAAAATGTTTATGCCAAGGTCTTCGGCAATACGGCCAAGCCAGCGTGTAAACTTTGAAAGACTGATGATAAAAAAGCCTTTGTTATGCATGTATCGGGGAATAATCGGAATTCGATAGTGTTTTTCAGAGGTTAAAAAGTAGAACTCATCTTCTGTAACGGTGGTTTCGATGGGGCACTGTCTTTCCAGGAAGTCCGGGAGCAGTTCCTTTAAGGCCGAAGGATTCAGGACGGCCCCACTCAAGGAATGTGATCCGATTTCCGATCCCTTTTCGATGAGTGCAACTTCAAGACTCATATTTTTCTTTTTGGCGATCTGCATCAACTGAATGGCGCCTGCCAGACTTGCAGGTCCGCCTCCGACAAACAGCACATCAAAATCGATTCTTTCATGTTCAATTTTCATTTCAGTAATCCTTTTTGGATCGTTCAAGATCCCTTTGCTGGTCTCGTCGTCTGATGGTCTCCCGTTTATCATATTTACGCTTCCCTCTGGCAAGAGCCAGGCTAAGTTTGGCCTTTCCGTTTTGAAAATACACCCTTAAGGGTATCAGGGAAAAACCCTTTTCATTGAGTTTACCATACAGTTTCTTGATTTCATTTTTATGCAACAGGAGCTTTCTTTTTCTTAAAGGATCGTGATTGTCATAATGGGCAAAAGGATAGGCCGCGATGTGCATCTGGTGAACAAACACTTCGCCTTTTTTAATCCTGGCATAGGAATCTTTCAGGTTAACGCGGCCGAGTCGAAGCGATTTAACCTCGGTTCCCAGGAGGACCATTCCGGCTTCGCATGTATCTTCGATAAAATAGTTGTGTCTGGCTTTTCTGTTTTCAGCTACGATTTTCATATGGTTTGTGCTCAGATTCTGTTTTCACCTAATCCCGACAAGCCCGCCCTCCTGCCAATCGGAGTGAGGCGGACGGGTCTTGGAGTTTTGTGTTTAAAATCACAAATTCCAAGCACCAAATCTCAAATAACCCTGCCTGCCATTGCAAGGCACGAGCGGGCAGGTCTCAAATTCCAATATTCAATTCAGCCGTCGTAGCCAGAAGGCTACTATGGCGAAGTCGGCTGACCAAA
>CAYPIW010000204.1:0-4623 GCA_964410925.1 uncultured Desulfobacteraceae bacterium | reverse complement strand
CCTGGATGAAATAAAGAAGCGACGACTCATAGACGCCTTGAACCAATCCGGCGGCAACCAGTCCGAGGCGGCACGAATTTTGGGAATTTCCAGAACAAGCGTTTGGAGCCAGATTAAGAAATATAGCATAAAATCTGCCGGGAAATCAGACGGTTAATTTGATGGAGGAGTAAGAGAAATATCCCACTTTTTCATATATTTCCAGATTGCGGTTCGGCTCAGACTCACTCGACGTGCAACTTCAGCTTTATTCCAGTCGCATTCATTAAGAAGTTCAAGCAGTTTTTCTCTGGAAAGCTTTTTCCGAGGCGATAAAGAAGGTAAAGGCCGGTCAACTGAACTTGGTTCAAGGGGATGATATTCAATCTGGCGTATTTCAACAGGAAGGTCAAAGATATCGATGTGCTCATCGTTGCAAAGTACAAAGGCATGCTCAATGGCATTTTCCAGTTCGCGTACATTGCCGGGCCAGGCATAATCCATGAGAATTCTCATTGCAGACTGAGAAACACTATCGATTCTTTTTCCTGTTTTTTTATTCTGGTTGGTTATGAAATGACTGGTTAGAAGCGGAATATCTTCTTTCCGTTTTCGTAACGGAGGGATATAAATCGGAAACACCTTAAGGCGGTAATAGAGATCTTCACGAAAATGTCCCCTCTTGACAAGGTCGTACAGATCTTTATTGGTAGCCGCAATGATTCGGATGTCGATTTTACATTTTTTTGAGTCACCCACCCGCTCAATTTCCCGTTCTTGCAGCACACGAAGCAGCTTGACCTGAATAAAAGGACTAATTTCACCTATTTCATCCAAAAATATGGTTCCGCTGTCGGCTTCTTCAAAGCGGCCCACACGGTCACGAAGCGCTCCGGTAAAAGCGCCTTTGACATGGCCGAACAATTCGCTTTCCAGAAGAGATTCTGAAAGTGCGCTGCAGCTCACCGGTACGAATGGCATTTTGTATCGATCGCTGTTGTAATGAATTGCACCGGCAACCAGCTCTTTCCCCGTACCGCTTTCCCCTTGCAGGAGGATGGTTGCTTCGCTTGGAATAGCCGCTTTTATAGCCAGGAACAGGTGCTGCATCGAACGACTTTTACCGATAATGTTGTCAAACTTATGGATTTCACCCAGTCGACGGTTGGCATCTTCTGCTTTGCGTCGGGCTTTTTTCAGTTCAGTGATGTCAGTTACGGTCTCGACGACACCTCTTACAAAATTATTTCCATCTGTTACCAATCTTGCGCTTCTTATCACAGGTATATTATTACCATTTTTGTGGCGCAGAAAGCATTCCACCGCATCAATACGAGCATTTTCGTAAATTCCACATGTATTAATATCTGTTGGCCAGGGTTCGGAAAAGCAACGGTTGAAATTCAGCAGCATACAGCTTTTTCCTATAGCCTCTTCCGCGGGATAACCGGTGATACGCTCCATGGATGGATTCCATGATGATATGATTCCCTTGTTGTTCAGGGTAAACACACCATCAGCCATTGATTCCAGAAGCAGACTCGCAAAACTGGGATCCATTATGTTATCTGTTTTGTTTTTCATATGAGAAACCCATATTTTTAGATCTTGACTGTTATATTAACGTTACCAAATCGTTAATTTTCATTATAAGTAACGCTACTTCTATTTGTCAATCTGTTTTGAATATTTCCCATGAGCTTTAGGTTATCTTTTTTAAGGATTCCTGTTTTTCAGGTTTCAGGTGTCAGGTTTCAGGGTTAAGGATTGGTTAAGTGGGAAAAGAGGGGACCAACAGCAATTATATGGACGTTAAGGATTTTGAGGTCTATAAAAAGTTCTGACTGAACATGCTTGCTGAAACCTGACACCTGACACCTGACACCTGAAACCTGACACTTGACACCTGACACCTGAAACCAAATAGCCATGGCAATTTTAACAAGCAACAGTCTTAATTTACACCTGTTTGATCTTAATCCTGAGAAAGAGAAAACCATTGAGGCGTTTGTAAAACAAAGAAACATAAAGGGGATAGGGAGGGTTCCTTTTTGAGAAATATATGGTTATTTTCTGGCACAAAGTTGTTTCGAACGATAGTCTTTTAGAAGGGTTTCCAGAGTGTTGACCATGCCCTGAGATAATTTGCCGGCTCTAATCAGGCGCTTGGGAACTGCTTCAGCGTCATGATACCATTTTTCCATGGCATCGGCCAAAGGCTTGATAAATTCAACCCCCTGTTTACGTAAGGCTTCCAGAGCGTTAACGTTGTCTTTCCGGTTCATCCGGTCTATTTCACGAAAAATACGTCCCATTATTTCCCGAAAGATCTGTTGATCGCCTGGTGATATTTTTGCAAATATCTTGCGATCCACGGCCAGCACCCCATAAATATACAGAAACGGCTCGTACAGCAGGTAGTTAATTTGGGTATGCCACTGCAATGCCACCGCTCCGATAGGCGGAGTGGCAACCGTATTGATCAGCCCGGTTTGCAGGCCGGCCTGTACATCTGCGATGGACAACGGAAAGGGAGTGATGTCAAAGGCTTTTACAGTTTCAAGGATCATGGTATCGTTGTCGGGAATCCAGACTTTTTGCCGGCGCATCTCCTTGACGGTTCTTATGGGTACGGTGGACATGACATAGGCAAACCCGCCTTCGGCGATTCCAAAGGTCACAAACCCTCCTTTTTCAAGCCCCTGAGCAATTTGCTGGTCCAGATGTTTGCGAATATAATCCACTTCTTCAAAAGATCTGAATTTGAGCGGCAGGCTGTAAATCTGGTTATCGGGATAAAATTTGGATAAACTCCCGCCTACAACCGCACCCCCATGAAGCTGGCCGATTCGGATTTTTCGTAAGACTGCTCTATCGTCGCCCATTACTCCGCCCGGGTAGTATTTAATTGTTACCCGGTTGTCGGTTTTACGTGCCAGTTCCTCGGCACCCTCCCGCATTTTTTGCATCCAGACAGACCCCTCCGGCGACAGGGTGGCAATTTTGAATCTTATGGCCTGGGCCGGACTGCTTAACATAAGAATAAGCATAATTGTAATAATTCTTATCATCATGAGATCATCCCATTATTAAAATCTATTTTCACGTCATGCTTACTTCTTTACTGAGGCGAATCGCGGAAGGTGAGTTGTGCCCAGGTTAACTCCGATCAAAACCTCACCAACCGCGTCTGTCTGATTGTTTATCGTTCTTAAAATGTTGCTTCTCCTTTATGTGCCCATGAGGTAGGGATTAAAACAAGCGGTGCAGGTCAAATAATCGACTTCAGATGTCGCCCAAAATATTGCTGCAACCATTAAACTCGCAAATACAAGGACATAGGCTAATTTCTTCATATGTTTCTCACCTCCTTTCATTTAAGGCAAGGCGGAACGTGAGCATCCGTTTTCTTTTAATCGATCACCACATCTTTACTCAAAATACACTGCTCTGCTCATCAACTGCCTTGCACCAGGTAAAATTCATGTCAACGGGAAGCCCCGGCGGATTTCAAAGAAATCATCGCTCTTTATGCATGGTTTCCTGCCATTATTTTTCTCAAATTTCTGGCAAACTCTATATCCATCCGACACGCTTTTGAAGGCTCGACAGTTGAGCGTGAGCGTTTCAATCCTTTCGCATGCTTTGGCTGAACCTGGATCTCGCATTCTGGAAACAGAAACTTAAGACACGATATCAGGGGTTCACATTCTTTAAGACGATCTGTTGAGATAACTATTTTATCCATTGTAAACCTCCTTTCCGCTGGTGGCCTGTGGGGTTACCATATGATTATAACGTTCCGTTATTTCAAAACCCGCTATTCCAGCATTCAAGTCGTGAAGAAAAAGGACCAACCTTTATTAGAGCAATAATGATGCCAATTAATATTGACGGTTTCGTAAAAAGTCCAACTTTTGCGTTGTGCTGCATTCCGCAATCATTCAATGTACGATAAGTATTTCTCATGATTACAAAATTTACATATCTTGAATTTGAACTTTTTACGAAACCGTCTAAATCGGACTTTTTACGAGTTCCTCAATACTGGATGCCGGTTGCTCGTATGGATCATGGATTGCCGGACATATTCGTGCTGAATTGAAGTTTGAGCTTAATATTTTTGTTGTCAATAAACTGTAAATATGTTAAACAAATGAACAGTAAAGTTGTTTAATATTTGAACAGGAGGCATCAATGCTTGAACAGGAATTAAACAAATATTGGAAAACAGTGGTGGATACGATCCAGGACGGAGTCATGATTGTGAGCACTAAAGGCACCATAATTTCGGTCAACAGAGCGTTTGAAACCATTACCGGGCATTCCAAGGCAGAGATCATCGGTAAACCCTGCACCACATTAAGTTGCAATGCCTGTGAATTAATCCGGGGAAGTAAAAAAAAAGGTCCCCATTGGTGCGTATTGTTCAAGACAGGCAAGTTAAGAATGCAACGATGCGTTATGACACGAAAAAACGGAGACAATATTCACATTGTGAAAAATGCGTCTGTGCTCCGGGACGAGCAGGGGAATGTAACGGGCGCTGTTGAAACCATAACCGATATTACGGACCTTATTGAAAAAGAAACCCAGATTGAGACCTTTCGGCGAGAACTCGGAGAAGAAGATCGATTTCACGGA
>CAYPIW010000203.1:0-17510 GCA_964410925.1 uncultured Desulfobacteraceae bacterium | reverse complement strand
TTTGGTCAGCCGACTTCGCCATAGTAGCCTTCTGGCTACGACGGCTGAATTGAATATTGGAATTTGAGACCTGCCCGCTCGTGCCTTGCAATGGCAGGCGGGTTTATTTGGGATTTGGTGCTTGGAATTTGTGATTTTAGACACAAAACTCCAAGGCGGGGCCGGAGAATTCTGACCTGGCTCTCCGAGGCGTAGGCTCTACGAGCCGGAGGCCCAGAGGACCAGGTTTTTCAGGAATAAATAAAAAGTGACATAATTTTGATACGATGACTGAATCATTCCGGCAGTCTTACAATGGTTCTCCCTTTGTGCTTTCTTTGGAGGATGAGATCGATTCGTTCGTTCAGTCCTTCCAGGGGTATTTCAGTGGTCAATAGTTCCAGGCGTTCCAGTTTCCAGTCGGTGGCAATTTTGTTCCAGACTTTCAGGCGAGTGGGCATGGGACAGTTCTGGGAATCGATTCCCATCAGGGTAATCCCCCGCAAGATAAAGGGATAGACGTTCAACGGCAGGTCATGGGACCCCACATTCCCGCAACAGGTCACTGCACCGCCGTGTTGCGTTGATTTGATGGTGGTGGCCAGTATGTCACCCCCAATCGTATCAATGCCGCCGGCCAAAATCCCTTTCAGGAGAGGTTTACCGCTGGAATCCGCAGCTTGTTCAATACTGATGACCTCTTTGGCCCCGATTTCCAACAAAAACTCTTTTTCATCCACGACCCCGTTTACCGCTACAACCTCATAACCGGCCTTGGCAAGTATGGAGACGGCAATACTTCCGACGCCTCCGGTTGCTCCGGAAACCAATATGCGTCCCATCTCCGGGGTGATCCCATAATCAACCAGCCTGTAAACCGAAAGGGCTGCCGTAAAACCCGCTGTACCGAATATCATACTTTCTCGAGGGGTGAGATTCTCGGGCATCCTGACTACCCACTCCGACGGGATGCGTATATACTGTCCGAAACCTCCGGAGGTATTCATTCCGAGGTCATAACTGGTTACGATCACTTCATCCCCGGATTTAAAATTCTTGTTCAGACTCTTAACCACGGTTCCTGCAGCGTCGATTCCGGGTGTGTGCGGATAGTTCTTTGTGACCCCTCTATTACCTGTGGCAGAGAGAACGTCTTTGTAATTTAAGGAAGAGTACCGGACTTTGACAAGTATGTCTCCTTGTGGAAGGTCATCGATATTCCGGTCCTTAATTTCCCTGATAAACTGATTGTTCTCTCCTTCTGTGACAACCATTGCCTTGAATATATTTTGACTCATTGGGTTACCCTCCTTTTTTTGCTGTTTCGTATGTATAGTTTAAACCATAATACCTTTTTGAAAAAAATCAATTTAAGAATACAAATGGTAACTTTTTGATGTCAGAAAAAGATTGTTGAATTGGCAGAGCCGATGATACTTGCTATTTTGAAACTGAAAGCCTACTCTAAATACTACTTGGACGTCAATTCCCTATATGCCTCTTGTATTTCTTTAAAGCGTTCTTCCGCCAGTTTTTTGAATTCATCTCCCAAATGAAGCACTTTGTCCGGATGGTATTTATTGGCGAGTTGCTTATAGGCTTTCTTAATTTCTTCCTGTGATGCATTCCTGGGGATATTCAATACCGTGTAAGGATCCTTTTGTGTACCGGTTTTTTTGAATCCGGAGTTTGTTCCGGAAGATTCTTTTCCGTTGGCCCCTTTATTTTGTTCGAAATACTGGCGGCGTTGATGGTAAAAGCTCCGGGCACCGGGTTGTTTCTGGCGAAGATTTTGCCAAAATTGCCATCCAAAATATATAAGAATCAGGTCATCGAGCAAACCCCGCCATCCTAAATAAAATTCGGGGAGAAGGTCAATGGGGCTTAACACATAAATCAAGCCTAAAATTATTAGCAGAATTTTCATTATCCGCGCTCTCAATGACTCGGAAATTCTACAACCTGAATCTTGACTCTTTCTACCAGCGATTTCTATTTTTGTCCAATTATTTTGGTTTGGCTCATGAGAAATGCCAGAAGATACGCTGTGGCGGCACAAAGTATAATCATGGGAATTCCCAGACTGAGGGCGATTTGGGCGGATAGGATTGATGTGAGGACCGAAGCACATCCGTTGGCTGTCCAGGCATATGCCCGATGGGCAGGACGGTTCAACAGATATCGCATACCCAGGGGAAAGGGAAGGCCTACCAGAAAACAAGGTAGGATTAGAAGCAGGATTGCCAGCGCATACTGTAAAATTTTGGAACATCCGAGAATTGTACGGATTATGGGGTCAAGGCCTAAGAATACGAGGATAAGGACAGCGATTAAAGCGATAAGGACAGTTTGGAGGCCCCCCGGACCGATTCGCTGGGAACAATACCCCCCCCATCCTGAGAAAATTAGGATTCCTGTGAGCACGACGGTGAAGCTGATAACCGGATCGCCGAAAATAAAGATGTATTTTTTAATAAAAAAGAGCTCTACAAACATGAAACCGGCGCCCACTGCCAAAAAATAGAGCATGTGAGAAATATTCGGATTTTCATCTTGTTTTTTTATAGTGAAAACAGGGAGCATTAAAAGGAAACTTGCGATGACCAGTGCCTGGAGAAAGACCACGCAAACAACAATCTCGCCCGACATAAACAGCGAATAAAATCTGCTTCCCGTCATTTTATAAAGCGCTTTCAATTTGGACCATTTGAGGAACCTGCCGGGAAATGGACGGTGGTCCGACTGAGGCGCAACGTCCAGGGGGTAAGTTTCAAAGTACGCTTTCTGTGTTCCGGACCGGTAGGATTCTGCGAGACGGTTAAGTTCGAAAAAGTGATAGGGCGATTCGAATATATTGAATCGGTTTACCATTTCCTCTTTGATACCCGGGAGAAAGACAAGATCAAAATTCATGTTCTGCGCGAACTCTTTTAATACGGTCGTATCATTAAATGGCTTTGAAGAAACGATAAGGGTGAACATACTCCAGTTACGGAGAACCGCTATGTGCCGTTCGGGGTTTTCATAACCAAGGGATCTCAGACTTTCGTAGGCTTCGGCCCAGAGACGGACGGAGTCTGCCGGAGGGAGCAAAAGTTTGCGTGCCATAATAAGAATGCCGTTTTCCGTGAGGTGATTGAGATACTCTGAAAATGATTCGGCGGTAAATAGATATCCCTGGGTCAGAGCGTCTGAGCCGGGAAGAGAACTCCCCCAGTTTTCAATATGTATGATATCGTAATGGCGGGTGTCAGACCGGGCCAGAAATGCTCTTGGATTCTGGGTAACAACAGCAATATTGTAATTTTTCCGGACCATATGGGCGATTTTGGGGTTTTGTTCGACGACGGTAAGGTTGCGGGCTCCGGATGCCATGGCACAGGGGATAGCCGATCCGCCGCCGTCCTGAATCAGAAGAATATTTTCAGGATTTCGGACCAGCATGTATCCGGCGTAAGGCAGGGTGAATCTGGAAAACCCTTCATCCTTTTGAAGGTGTGGTTTATAAATAAAAAAGGGGCTGTCTCCGTCTTTGAAAATAGCCAGTTGCTCGGGCAGTGTGCCTTTAAATTTAAGGCTTAATCCGGGTGCAAACCGGATATAAGAGCTTTGAACACTGTCGAATCTGCCTCTCAGACTGGTGACGGTTTCAAAGATTCGTGTATCGGGAAACTTGAGGACCCGGCTGAGGTCTTTATATGGCGAGGGGGTTACTTTGATCCCTATGACGTCGCCCGTTGAGACGAGCAGTCCAGCGATGATCACGATAAAAAGAGCGGAGGCCTGAAGGGCGAATCGTTTTCCAAGGGAAGTATTTTTTATTCTGCCTTGTTTTTTATTGTTACCTGGTCTTTCAAAAGGAATAATGATCAGAGGAATGAGGGCTGCGAGAATGATAAACTTGCCTTCGCCGAGCAGGGGAAGAAAAGGAACCGGGAGGATTGCCCCGCATGCCGAACCTGCCATGCTCGCGAAATAAACAAAGCCGGTTTTTTCGGGAATAAACACATAGGCAAGGGAGATCACGAGACCGGCAAAAAAGAACGGTAAGGCCAGAACAAGATAGGCCGCCAAAAGATAGAATATTTGAACAGGTTCCAGGGGCAGTCTGAAATAATCCAGTGGAATCCGATTCAAAACTATAAAGGAACCGATGGCGCTGACGGTATGGAGAAGGATGAAGATCTTGACCGGACCGCTGGCGGAGAGCCTGTGTTCCCAGTCTTTTTTGTGCGTATCCATGATGTTCAGAAACGTACCGGCGGCGGCGAATCCAAAGAGTGTGATGCTGATGACCATGAAAGACAGATGATTCCACTGACTGATGGAAAAGACCCGGGTAAGGAGTACTTCGAAGGCCAGAGACGAAAGTGATAATAAGAAAACCGCGCTAAGTATCATGGGAAGCATTATCGATTTGTTAAAATGGTTTTCAGACATTAACTTATTCATTTTTTTGAGCGAAAGCCTTGCAATCAGGTTTCAGGTGTCAGGTGTCAGGAGTAAGAAACGAATTACCTGAAACCTGACACCTGAAACCAAAAAGTCTTGGATAGCAATTAACAAACTGGTAATGCATCCGTATCATGGAATATCTTCTGTAAGCGGCCGATTAGGGTAAAGGGCATGGCCTGTCATGGGGACAAAAAGAACGCCGGTGATTTGTTTGACCGTATATTCATCGTCATTTTTTGTGACCAGGCTTAGATACTGATAGCTGAAGGGATTTCCGAGGGGGAGAATGAGTTGCCCGCCGTTTTTGAGTTGCGTTAAAAGTGGCGGAGGGATATGGTCGATGGATGCAGTGATCATGATACAGTCAAAGGGAGCTGCCTCAGGCCACCCGAAATAGCCGTCGCCGTGGCGGGTTTTTATTTTTGAAAATCCGAGTGACCGGAGTACGTGGCTTGCTTTCTTGGATAGTTTTTGATTAATTTCCATGGTGTAGACCCCTTTGGCAACCTTTGCGAGAATTGCAGCCTGATAGCCTGAGCCGGTCCCGATTTCGAGAATACGTTCGTCTCCTTTAAGTTTCAGTGTTTCGGTCATCAGTGCCACGATATATGGCTGGGAAATGGTTTGCCCCTGGCCGATGGGAAGGGGATGATCCGCATAGGCCTGGGAAACGAGTTCTTCAGGTACGAAGCTGTGCCGGGGAACCTGGTTCATGGCGTTCAGTACTTTTTTATCCGAGATGTCCCGTAAACGGATTTGCGATAAGACCATTTGCTCCCTGGCCTTCTGATATTTGGGGGAGTCTACCAGTACCTGGGCCAGTAGCAGTGCCGGAAAGATATTGAGAATAAAAAAGAGAGGGAGTATTTTTTTCATGTCGGCAGTGTTGACTGGCAGAAGCAATCTTTGTCAATAAGGATAAAGAACTCTGTAGATAATGACGCCAAGAAGTACCGCTGCCAATACAATAGTGAAAACCATTTGGTCAATATCAAACATTTTCATAAGAAACCCGGGGTGATCCGGATTAATCTTCTTCATCCAATCCAAATGCGGTGTGAAGAACCCGAACCGCAAGCTCGGTATACTTTTCCTGGACGACGCAGGAAATTCTGATTTCCGAAGTGCTGATCATTATTATATTGATGTTTTCCCTGGCCAGGGTGTTAAACATTATCGATGCGACTCCGGATTGATTTTTCATTCCAACGCCGATAACAGATACCTTCGCAATATTTTTATCGCCCAGAACGTCCACTGCTCCTATTTCTTGCGCCACCTTCCGCTCGATGTCCATGGCCGCTTGAAAATCTTTTTTGGGGACCGTAAATGTGAGATCCGTTTGACCTTGGGCTCGCGTATTTTGAATAATCATATCCACAACAATACCCGCTTCGGCAATGGGTGAAAAAATTTTGGCCGCCACTCCGGGTTGGTCCTGAACTTTTTTAAGGGTGATGCGGGCTTGATCCTTATCGTGTGTGACTGCGGAAACAATAAGGCTCTCCATGCCGGCGTCTTCACTAACAACCATGGTTCCTACCTCCTCACTGAAAGATGATCTTACATGAACCGGGACATTATATTTTTTAGCAAATCCCACGGACCGGATTTGAAGGACTTTGGCTCCAAGACTGGCCATGTTCAGCATTTCATCATAGGAAATTTTATCAATCTTCCTTGCTTTCTCGCAGATATTAGGATCGGCGGAGTAGATACCATCTACATCGGTATAGATTTCGCAGAGATGCGCCTTCAGGGCCGAGGCAATGGCTATGGCGGTTGTGTCTGACCCTCCCCTGCCGAGAGTTGTAATGTTCCCTTTAATATCACACCCCTGAAATCCGGCCACTACGACGATATTCCGTTTTTTGAGAAGGTCTATAAAATACTCGATACCGATTTCGATGATTCTTGCATCACCATAGGTGCAGTCCGTAACCACCTTGGCCTGGTGTCCCAGCATGGACAGGGCAGGGTAGTTCATGTCTGTTAAGGTTATTGCCAGAAGCGCTGCCGTTGTCTGCTCACCGGTGGACAGAAGAACGTCGAGCTCGCGTTTGCTCGGTGAGTCAGTGATTTGGCCTGCCAGATCGATCAGGCCGTCTGTGACTCCGGCCATAGCCGACAGAATGACAACCACGTCATTGCCCTGGTCATAGGTTTTTGCAACCCGTTTTGCGACATTGCGAATCCGTTCAAGATCAGCCACCGATGTGCCGCCAAATTTTTGTACAATTAAACTCACGTTATAAGCCTCTCTGATTGAACGTATTTTGGTGAATAACATCCTGTTAAAAAATGTACATAACTTAAAATTGTTCTTCAGTAAAGAAATAAAGATGACAGAATGTTTAATTGGAATTTAAATCAGTGTCCATCCGTTACCATAAAATAAAACCTTAAATGAGGATAGATACCAGATACTGGTTTCTGGATACTGGATATTTATGAGAAATCACAACATTTTTTATCCAGGATCAAGTATCCGGCATCCAGGATCAGTCAGATAACGCTGCCATAGACGCTTTAAAAGAAGGAATAGTTACCCCAAAATGATTTTCACAAACACTATAGTAAATATAGAGTGTTGACACACAAGTTGCCTTCCTCTATTATTTTTTACGAGACCGTCAATGTAAAAAAATCCAATAATTTTTCTGTCTAATAGACCCCATTCGGCTTCAAAAAAGATATAAGGAGGACCTGTTATGACACAATATGAGTTCTGGACACACGGGGTTAACGTTCAAATCGAATATCCTGACAGAATTACGGGGGGAACAGGAGACGATATCGCACAGCCCCGCCGATCGGGTTGGGGAACTCTGGTTTATCAAAAGGAGAACACCAGCAACTGGTTCCACTTTGCAATTCCGACTCCCGTTATTATCAATAACCAGGACGCCACCTTAAGATTCATTCGGCTTCGAGCGGAAATCAATGAAACCGCCCGGATTGATAAAATCCACTTCCGCCATGACAACCGCATCTTTTTATCCCGTGAGGTGAATATCACGAACCGTAGTGTTGACGAAACCATTCAAAGTCCAAAGACCATCATACGAAGAAGCCTGGCTTTATGTGTCCATATCAGTTTTTTGTCCGGTGAAACCAGGGGAATGGTTATTTTTAAAGGCGCAGGGGCTGCTTTTAATTTCTTTTAACAGAGCAACCGCGTTGACTCCGTGTGCAGACATGTAAATTTCTCGAGACTGGTCACCTGATATTTTAAATGTTATTACCACATGGTCAGGTAAATGTTTCTGACGGATTTTGTCTGCCCACTCGATAGCCACAACATAATTATCTCCAAGTATATCGTAGAAACCGATATCTTCAAAATCCACGGGATTTTCAAGTCGGTAGAGGTCAACATGATAAAAGGGCTGTCTACCCGGATATTCGTTGATCATGGTATAAGAAGGGCTGGTTATGTAATACTCGTTGGGTACTTCAATACCTCTGGCCAGTCCTTGCACAAAAGAAGTTTTTCCAGTTCCGAGATCGCCGATCAGTGCAAGAACAATTCCGGACCGCAGGCATTCGCCTATTTTTTCCCCCAGCTTTTTTGTTTCGTTAACCGAGCGAGTCGTTATTTTATAGTTACATAAATCAGCCACGGTTCATTTTTTGTAGGTGTTCACGGGTTCAAAGGTTCAGGGGTTCAAGGTTCCATTCTTATCCACGGACTGCATTTGGGATGCGTATTTACGATAAAAGCGTCAGTTTCGTCAGGCCTGATCCAACATTTGAAGCTAAATTGGCAATTACTTGGGAAAATGAACATTTGTAATTAGGACTTCGAATCTTCAGTGCCTTCTTTGTCCTTAACCCTGAACGTTGAACCCTGAACCTTTGAACGGTTACAATAATTTTTACATTGAAAACTACAGGGCTTTGATAAGTGCCAACATTTCTTTTACGGCTCTTTCCATGCCGACAAGCACCGCTCTTGAGATAATGCTGTGTCCGATGCTGAATTCGTCTATTTCACGAATACCTTTAAAAAACTTTATGGTGTTGTAGCACAATCCATGGCCGGCATTGACCCCCATTTTTAGTTTGCGCGCGAGTTTGGCGGCATCTACAATATTTGAAAATGCCTGGGTTTTTTTGCTATGTGTTTTTGCTTCGCAGAATGTTCCGGTATGGATTTCAATCATGGTGGTATCTATCTGGTGAGCCAGCTTTATCTGATCCGGATCCGGATCGATGAAGAGACTTACGGGGATACCACTACTTTGCAAGGTGCCTGCGGTTTCAGAAATTTCATTTTTATGAACAATTAGATCCAGTCCCCCTTCGGTGGTAAGTTCTTCACGCCCTTCCGGCACCAGGGTTACGAGATCGGGCTTGATTTCAAGAGCGATCCCAACCATTTCGTCCGTTGAAGCCATTTCCAGGATAAGTTTGGTCTGAACGACCTTTTGCAATATTCTAAGGTCACGGTCATGGATGTGACGCCTGTCTTCCCTCAGGTGAACCACAATGCCGTCCGCCCCTGCCAATTCCACCATGACGGCTGCTGCGACAGGATCGGGATAACCGACATCTCCCCTTGCGTTTCTCAAGGTGGCGACATGGTCAACATTTACAGCTAATCCGGCCATTAACAAACCTCCATTTAGATTCAAGTTAGGGGTTTCGCCCCAATTGGAATGCTGGAATAATGGGTTCTTGGATAATGCAATATTGGGTTAATGAAAAAATCTGTGTCGACGATAGAATTAAAACTGGCGAATATCCTTCTAAAAACCAAACTTCCAATATTCCACTATTCCATTATTCCATATTCAAGGCAAGCGTTCAAGCATCAAAAAAATATCCTATATTTTCAAAAAGGTGTAGAAATTTCCAGACATTTAATTAGTTTAAGAATTTCATTACTCTTTTTTTCCATCTTATCTGATTGGGTTTTATTTTTTTCATGATCATAACCCAGCAGGTGAAGGATGCCGTGCACTAAAAGCTGGGTAACACGTTCTTCCATGCTTATGCCTGCAATTTCTCCTTCTCTCGCGGCGGTTTCGATGGAAATAACCACGTCACCGAGAAGCTGAGGAGCGATGTTATTAAATTGGCCTGTTCGCATGGGAAATGCGATAACATTGGTAGGGCCGTGTCGATAGAGGTATTTCTTATTAAGTGCACCTATTTCGGAATCATCAACGATAAGTATGGAAAGCTCTGCATCAGGACAGGCCAAGGCGTTTAAGATGGCTTTGGCCTTTTTCCGTATTTTTTTCAGAGAGATCTTGTATTTGTTTTGTCTGTTGTCTAACAGGACTTCCATTTTTTTCCTTTCCGTTGCCAAGGAGAGGTTTTTCTGGATATTCAATTCGGTGGTGGTACATGCCGGATAATATGTTATAAAAGCTTTTTGCAATCTTATGCAGATCTTTTAATGTCAATTCACAATCGTCTAACTGGCCGTCCGAAAATGCCTTGTTTATCAGGTTTTGTACAAGGCCCTGAATTTTGGAAGGTGTGGGATTGGCAAGTGTTCTTGCTGTGGCTTCAACAATGTCCGCCAGCATGACAAGACCGGCTTCCCGGGTTTGAGGCTTTGGGCCTGGATATCTGAAGTTGTCGATATTTACTGCGTCTTCACCTTTTAACTGCTTTGCTTTTTCATAAAAAAAGCTAATCAGGCTTGTTCCGTGGGATTGCCTGATAGTGTCGATGATGGCCTGGCCGAGTTTATTTTCTTTGGCGATCTCAACGCCGTCTTTGACGTGAGCGATCAGGATAAGGCTTGACATGGATGGGGCAAGCTTGTCATGCCTGTTAACGCCGTCGGTCTGGTTTTCGATAAAATAGAGTGGTTTTTTTATCTTGCCGATATCATGATAATACCCACAAACTTTGGCAAGCAGAGGATTCGCACCGATTTCGGAAGCTGCGGCTTCGACTATGGTGCCGACAACCACGGAATGATGATAGGTTCCCGGAGCTTCTATCATCAGTCTCCTGAGGATAGGCTGATCAAGGTTTGCAAGTTCAAGAAGCTTGATGTCGGTTGTATAGCCAAAGGCTATTTCTATCAGCGGTGTGATGCCGGCCGTGACAATTCCTGCTCCCACACCACCCGCAAATGCAAAGGCCCAGTCCCACAGAAGTTTGATAATGGAGGAACCTCCTAAATAACTGTCTATAATCGTTACGAGTATAACATTCATTACTCCGAGCTTTAAACCCGCCTTTATGAATACCTTACGTTCCCGGCAGTTTTGAATCCAGTATGCCGCCATTGAACTGTTGATCAGAAAATAGAGAAAAATATCAAATCTGTTTTTAAAAATAATGGCGGTGCCGATTGCAGTTAACATGGCCATGGGGATCGCCAGTTCAATGCCCAGAAACAGACAGATGGTCATGGCGCCTGAAGCAAGGGGAATACCGTAAGAAATTGATGATGCCGATATGGGGAAAGATGTATAATGGGCTAAAGATTCAGCCAAAGATGCGGATATCCTGGCAATGAAAAAAAAGGTTACCAAAACGCTGGCGATAAAGAGCAGGTTTTTGTTACTGGTAAGATCAGCTCGGCTCTGACGATGCATATAAAGAATATAGGTGGTCATCAGGATGCACAGGATTATCAATGCGTATCCAATGGAACTTGATAAAATCTGTTCATTTTCTATCTCTTTCTGGTAGGCCTTGAGTTTTAACAGCTGGACTTTTGTAACTCTTTCTCCTTCGCGCAAAAGCATTTCCCCGGCTTTTATCCTGTGTAATACCGGTTTGATTTCTGCCTCGGCTCTTTTTTTCCGTTCCTCGGTTTCACTTCTGTTTAGGGTGATGTTGGGCTGGACAAGTCTTTGTGCCAAATCCACAATCGTGTCTCGCAGGGTATAATTAATGTTTTCGAGAAGGGGTTGACCTATGATTTTGACCATGGTTTTTGCCTGATCAAGACCGTAAAAATGTTTTAAGTCATTGACAATCCGTTCTTTTTTTGTGCGGATATCTCTTAAAACGATACCTTTATCGGTTTCTTTTAAAAGAAGCTCCTTGTTTGTAACCACACCATTATCCAGTATTTCTTTTAAAATGCTGCAAATAATATTTGCAATACTTGGAAGAAAATTTTCTTTTTCGAGAGCGGTATAAGCATCGTTACTTACAGAAATGCCGATTTTTCTTTCAAAGTCGGCTTTTTGTTGCCATATAAGATCATGGACGGATGCTGCTGTCTTATTTGTTCCGTTTGAAGCGGTTTCTGATGGTTTTAATTCAATTTCATTTTGATTTTTTTCAGCTTTAAAAACCGTCAGAATATCATTAAAGGCTTTTTTTACATTCTGGTTGATGGTTTGGAACAGGGTGACGTCATGGTCATAAACGGTCAAAAGCGTTTCCACAGCCTCCCTAAGGTTGGCTTCCGTGGCATCTTTGTCTTCTATTAAAAAATCTTTTGTGGCCTTGATATTCTTCTCGGCTACATCACCTAATTTATAAGAATGCTTCTTGACAACAAGGTTAGGGTAAAGGAGAAGGGTGAAAATTATTGTGACACCGACGAGAATACTCCATCGGACGTGGTCACTGGTCCCAAAAAAATGTTTTAGGGATATTTTGTATTTTTCAATTTTCATTGCAATTTGTGATTATTTTTTTCTGGTGGCATCCAGATCTTCATATGCTTTGATAATTTTCTGGACCAAACCGTGTCTTACCACATCTCTTTTTGAAAAAAAGATAAATTTTATCCCGTCTATTCCCTGAAGAATATTTTTAGCTTCAATAAGCCCTGAAGGTTTCTCGACAGGAAGGTCGATCTGGGTTATGTCTCCCGTGATGACCGCTTTGGAACTAAATCCTATACGGGTCAGGAACATCTTCATTTGTTCAGAAGTTGTATTTTGGGCTTCATCTAAAATAATGAAAGAATCGTTTAGGGTTCTGCCTCGCATAAACGCAAGAGGCGCAACTTCTATAACCCCCCGTTCTATTAAATTCGACACTTTTTCAAATTGCATCATATCGTGAAGCGCGTCATAAAGAGGTCTTAAATACGGATCCACCTTTTCCGCAAGGTCTCCTGGCAGAAATCCAAGAGCTTCCCCAGCCTCTACCGCAGGTCGGGTGAGGATGATACGGTTAACCATCCCTTTTGAGAGTGCTGCGACCGCCATGGCCATGGCAAGATAGGTTTTACCTGTGCCGGCAGGGCCGATACCGAAAACCATATCAGAGGTGCGAATGGCATCTATGTATTCTTTTTGGGCAAGGCTTTTGGGAATTACATTACGCTTTTTGGAGGTAATATAGACCGTATCCAGAAAAATATCCTTGAGTTTAATATGATCATCTCCGCTCAGAATCCTGATTGCATAATCAACATCATTCGGATAAATCGGAAATTTATCTTTTAACAGGCCGTAAAGCTGTTTAAGTATATTTTGGGCAAGGTTTCTTTTAACAGTATCCCCCTGAATAAGGATACTATTCCCCCTGGCATGGATAGAGACGTCTATTGTGTCTGCTATTCTTTTAAGGTTGCTGTTATGCTCGCCGAAAAGTTGCCTGGCCAGATCTAACTCCAGAAAGGTCAATCTGGTCTGATTATTTTCAGTGACTTCGTCCATATCTTAAGGTTGAATCCATGCCCTGCTTGAGGCAATGTTTAACATTTCCACATATCATAGTTTTTTTAACTATTGCAAACACCAAATTTAAGATACGAGAGAAAAGAAAAATATCTTGACTCGAAATACCTGCTTTGTTAATTTGCGTTATTATGTACAGGAAATTTTATCTTTTTGATTTTATTTAAATTTTAATAGGTTATAAGATAAATTGTTATATTTCGATACCCCTTTCAAAAATCTCATATCATAAACTGATATAAAGGTGTGCCATGAATTTTTTTGATATCATCGTTATCGTTATTTTGGGCTATTGCTTTATAAGAGGTATTTTTAGAGGTCTTGTCAAAGAATTATCTTCCATAATTGGTGTATTCGGCGGATTCTATGCGGCTTACACTTATTACCCGGATCTTGCAAAGCCCTTATCAAAATGGATTGCCAACACCGGATATCTTAACATACTGAGTTTTTTGATTATTTTTTGCGTCGTTTTCATGGTTATCAGCATTCTGGGCATCATCATAAATTACCTGCTTAAAATAGTATTTTTGGGTTGGCTTGATCGTGTTAGTGGTGCCATGTTCGGTGCCATGAAAGGCATATTGATTGTCTCAGTTCTATTAATTGCATTGACCGCTTTTCTGCCCAAGGGTACACCTGTCATCAAAGATTCCCTGCTTTCTCCTTATGTGACACTGGTTTCCGAGAAGATGGCCGAAGTGATCTCCAAAGATATGCATCATGCTTTTTCAACGAAGATAGCGACACTAAAAAAAGCCTGGGGAAAAAATAAATAGTACGAACTTAACTATCCAACATTCCGGATCTATGGTGCTGAAGATTTATACTAAAAAATTCATAATTACAACAGGTTGTAAAAATTCCAAGATGTTTATTTAGCGGGGCCAGGCTGAGATGGAAATAACTTCCATAATCGATTTAATTGAAAGATTAAGGGGGGATAATGGATGTCCCTGGGACAGAAAGCAGACCCCTGAGTCCATAGCGGCTTATTTGATAGAAGAGGTATACGAACTTGTTGATGCTATTGAATCCGGAGACCCTGGTGGCGTCTGTGAGGAACTTGGTGATGTATTGTTTCATATCCTTTTTATAGCGGTCTTGTTCCGGGAAATGGGTCATTTTGATATCAAGGATGTGGTTGAGTTAAATGTTGAGAAGATGACTCGTCGCCATCCCCATGTTTTTGGCAACGAACGGGTGGATAGTGTTGAAGAGGTGGGGGCGCTCTGGCATCAGATAAAAAAGGAAGAAAAAAGCCCTGCTAACGAGGCTTCGATTTTAGACTCGGTCCCTTCCGGATTTCCGGCTCTGATGCGTGCGTATAGAATTTCCGAACGTGCGGCCAAAAACGGATTTGACTGGAATGATATTCCCGATGTCATGCAGAAAGTCGAAGAGGAATGGTCTGAATTCAAAGCCCTGTTGGAAAAGGAGAATCGAGATCCAACAGATCAAGATCTTTTGGCGTTAGAGTTTGGAGATGTGCTTTTTACGCTCGTAAATGTTGCCCGGTTTGCGCACATTCACCCTGAGACAGCATTAAGAAATTCAACAAAAAAATTTGAAAACCGCTTTAAATATATGGAAAAGCTGATCGCAGAGAGTCAAAAGATCATGGAATGGCTTTCCCAAAGGGAGATGGACGAATTGTGGGAGAAAGCCAAGGCAAAATTGGGGTAGAAGAAGTCAAGCCACACAAGAGGGGAGTAAATCAAGACGGTTGTTTGTTAATAGCGCCTGGCCATTTGGTTTCATCATATGCCAGGTGTCAGACCGACACAACCTTTGATAGACCTCAAGATCCTCCACGTCCATATATAGTAATTGCGAAAATCATTTTGGGGCAGCTATTCCGTAGTTTTAAAGTGTCTGTGGCGGTGCTATCTGACTGATCCTGGATGCCGGATACCAGATCTTGGATAAAAAATGTAGTGATTCCTCATAGATATCCAGTATCCGGAAACCAGTATCCAGTATCCAGTATCTCGACTCAATCAACTTTGCTTCCTGATTTTAGGGCAACAGATGAGTGGACCCCAACAACATTTTATTAAGAGCTGTGATTGTCATGGGCACCTCGTTTCTCCCTGAAACCTGACACCTGACACCTGAAACCTGACACTTGAGTCGGAGCCGGGGTTTGTCAATAGCCAAGGATCAGCGTTTCCCAACGGTCTTGATTTTTATATCCCATAAGCGGCGTAATACATTCTGATGAATCTTGCGTGACTTTCAAAAGCGATTTCAGGTAGTTCACCATATTGGAAATAGATTGTGTCATCCGCATCATCACCGGCCATGAGCGTGCCGGTATACTGTCTAATAAGATAGCCGACCATGAGGACGGTGTGATACTGGGCGCTGGGATTTGAGGAGACACCCAGGAGCGTTTCAATCCGGCCCGAAAGCCCTGTTTCTTCTTTAAGTTCTCTCAGCGCCGCCTTTTCAGGGGATTCACCGAGTTCCATAAACCCGCCTGGAAGACACCAGAATCCTTTTTTAGGCTCTACACTTCGTTTTACGAGAAGAATCCGGTTCCTGTCGTCCACGACCACAAGACAGCTGGCAGGTATGGGATTTTCGTAAATCGGTTCATCACAGTGCTCACAGAAAAGCCGGAGACTGCCTTCACAGATTTTTTCTGTGAGCCGTGTACCGCAATAAGGACAAAATGTTTTTTTCCGCATGATTATAAGAAATTCAGGCTAATCGTCGAAATCTCCCTTCAGTCCGTTTTCAGATTCAATGGTGGCGGCTCGCCGGATAATTTTATCCGGAGTCCATTCAGCGGGATCCTCAATTCTGGCGGCCTTGGGTCCCGGGTCATAGGTGCCGGCCTCAAGGATGCTTTCTATGGCAAGAGGAGCTGAATCCTGGGCATTAAAAACATTAACCAGCATGTTATAAACAAATTCCTCGACTCTTTTAATCATCCGCTCCCTGATGGTTTGGACCTGTCCCAGAAGTTTATTTTCAAACGGCAGGTTGAGTTTTTTGTAGTTTCCCGCCTTAAGGTCGTGAGCCTTTGCGTAAGCGACCATCTCTGCCCACATCATATCGGTGACGCCCTGGTCTTTAAGTTTGATAAAATCGCCGCTGTCATCAAGGATGGCATTCCCATAGTCATTGACCTCCAGACCCCAGGAAATCATCTGAAGGGCTGTGGCAACATTGGCTTTGGTGGTTCTGGTATTGGCCGCTATTTCTCTTAATCTGTCCGAGCTGTTTCCGGATGTTCCGTGCTGGGCGCCGGAAACCCGATATTTTGCCAGTGCCTGGTGGATTTCAGCGGTTAAATTTACCTGTATTCCCTGACCGCTTGCCTCAATTCCGTGAGTTGTTCCGTTGTTTAAAGCGATCCAGTCCGGAAAAATATCATGGGCGTTCAGACCCTGAATCAGAAACAGGGCTTCTTCTTTGGTTGAAAGCCCTTCTTTCCCCTTGATTTCCCCCACTTCAGTTTCAAGGCCGGCCCATTCGGGAACAAAAGGGTTCAGTTCCAGGTTGGCAAGCAGGTTTTTGTCGTCGGGGAGATGGGACGCATCAATGGCAATGGAAGTCATTCCGGCCTCAAACAGCGTGGGTATCTCAATCTTGGCCCCTTTGATATCCTGTTCTTTTTTGATTCCATAATGGTCGGCATGTATAGCCACAGGAATAGTAATATCCAGTTCGTTGCAGATCGCATCGACCTGCCGGGCGATATTCCAGTAATTGACCGCACAATAGGCATTGGCTCCCCCCTCCGACCGGGCGATTTCTATGATAATGGCGGTATTGGCTCTTTGGGCGGCCTGGAGAACGCCTCGCATCACAAAATGGTTTCGACCGTTGGCAGCCATGGCGATGGCTTTACCTTTGGCAAGCATGGCCCGGTCGATAAACTTTCCACTAACGATCAGGGCTCTTGAATTCGGAAAAAGCTTTTTTACATTAGGCGGACGGCCTATTTTGAGCGCTTCTTTAAAATCCGTTGAGGTAACGGTTTTATTTCCAGTCATGGTTTAACCTCCTTTTTACGAATTTTTCATTCCGGGTTGTCGGGATTTTTTGATCTGACGTCGTTTAATATTTCAAGGATTTCTTCTTTGTTTAAAAGGGGCGCACAAACTTTTCCCCATCCCATTTGAACTTGGAACAATCCATCATAAGCGGTATCATGAAATGAGTGAATCAGGTGCGGTATGTTTTGTTCGCTTAAGATTGATTCGATAACCTGCGCTTCTATTATATTATCCAAGATTGCAATATCTATGAATTTTTTTTCGTGTATGTCATTCATGTCCGAATCCTGACCCTGGTCCTTTAAGCCAAGCCTGTCCCGCATTGTTATTTATTCTACTCAAATTGGTCGGTTAGTCAATTATAAAAAAGTTTAATTCGTTGTTGTTCAAGAAAAAATGTGCAATGAATTACATAGTTATAATGTAATTCATTGCGAATTTTTTTTAT
>CAYPIW010000202.1:0-8906 GCA_964410925.1 uncultured Desulfobacteraceae bacterium | reverse complement strand
CTCACTTTAGGCACTTTAAACTTCAAACTTTTGGACTTCACCTTATACGGAATAGTGACCATACAAAAATACGTAATCGTATTTATGAATTAGAGCACTAAGTGTAAATTCCAATCCAACATATTTTAATGGAGAATCCACACCTTGAAGGCATATAAAGGATGAACGTCGAACATCGAACATCGAACTTTGAACATCGAATACTGTATTATACCATTTATAATAAAGAAAAAGCCAAGCGCCTTCCACATTCGACGTTCGACGTTGAAATGATGTATGCAGGCCAGGAGTTCTGAATTGGGAAAATGAGTATCATGAGTAATATCAATGTACAACCCGATAGAAAAAATAAAAGCGTAAAGTTGACCGCTCGCTGGAATAGATTGACACGTCAATTTGCCGGTGTTATTATCATAAATAATTCACTAAAAAATTCAACAGCGGGTGTGTGTTGTAATTTTCAGAGTGTGCAACACATAGGTTTTTAATTCGATTATTTTTAAAAGGGGTACCGTGACTAAAATCATTCAACTTGATGACAAACTACAGCATACCAAAGAAAAAAAGGCTGAAATAATCAGAAAGCGAAAGATTTTGGCGGTTCAAAAGATTTTTCAGTGCATCCACTGCGTTTTCAAATGCGAAAAGTGTGGCACGCAGATCGGCTTTGAACAAGAAAGCAATGTAAGAACATCCGGCCATCTGAGAGTGCCTTATCGCTTTTGTGAGAGCTGCTCCGAGGAATACGTTGATTACATCGATCGGTTGCAAGGCAAGGGCAATCCCGAATATTATTGGCACAATGAGGACTGGCTCAAAGTATGGCATACATGGATCGATTATAAAAGTGTCATAGATAGCTATTTAAAATCAAAAGAGTTTAAGCAGCTTTTGAATGAACCCAAAGAAACGAGGCCCAAAAATTAGGAGGAGTTTATGTTTGGAATCGGAATGCCGGAACTTATTATAATACTTATTATTATCCTGATTATTTTTGGCGCCGGAAAGCTTCCCGAAATAGGAGCGGGCATGGGTAAAGCCATAAGAAATTTCAAAGGTGCCAGCTCAGAAAATGAAAATAAAGAGCCTGACAAGATTGAAGAAAACAAAGATTCGTAACAAAACCCACCTTGCAACACTGAACTGATTATAATTGGAGTGTGTGTGGGACACACCCATGACATTCTCTCCGGATATTAAAGATTATGCCAATCTCTTCAGATCTTGACGGCTCATCCAGCATCCGGGCAGGTCATTCCTTCAAATTAGAAGTAACGATACAGGCAGGCATAGACTAAAACACGAAAAAAGGTGAAGAAATGCAGAACGTAGAATGGGAAGTTAAAGACGACAAACTAATTATTGAGATAGATTTGACAAAGGACTTCGGCCCTTCTAAATCCGGTAAAACAATAACCATCGCCAGTACACGGGGTAACCAGAAGATCGAGGGTACTGATGCTGTAATCGGTTTGAACGTTTATAAATATCCGGAGAGCGTATAACATACATTCACGATCAGGATCTCCCCATATATGCAGGTTCTTTTTCCGGGCAGGTTTTTCGGTGGCACGAAATTCAGCATCGTATTTCTTTTGCAAGCGTAATGAGCATTTCCTTAAAAAACAGGTTCACTACCGCTTCTGCCTCCGAGTTTTTTATACCGGTTTCATTTTGCAGAGCCTCCATAAGATCCAGCGTGTTCATCAGATGACCCATAATGTTGTTTTAATCGGGACAATAAAAAGTTCAGTGCTACAAACCTGGCGTAAATTCAGATTCAACATATTTTAATGAAGAATCCACACCTTGATGGCATATAAAAGATGAACGTCGAACATCGAATGTCGAACGTTGAACATCGAATAATGTATTCTACCATTTATAATAAAAACAAAGCGAAGCGCCTTCCACATTCGACGTTGAACGTTTGATGTTCGATGTTCAAATTGTTGCATCTGAAATTATAACTAAACCTTCATATCACGTTGAAATTACGTATACAGGTCAGGAGTTCTGAAGTTAATTAAAGAAAGTCAAGGAATTCTAGATGGCTGGAGATGTATTTTGGGGTAAAAGTCAATCGAAAATAGCCTGTGTTGCCAGTGAATAAAATTTCATTTAATGTCAATTGCTTGTGATACTATTTTAGATAAAGATTGCTTTTGAATCATATCCATAAAACTTTTTAACATCAGTTTTTGCACGTGGCTCTCTGTGTTAAACGCCACACCAATACCATCCTCGTGAGTACGTATAATTTCGCCCTTGATTCTAAAAGGTTTCTGATTGTCCGGAGACATGAAGGTCATCAAAATTGGTTGGCCCACTGTAAATATCTGAGAAGTTTTTATTAATACACCACTTTCACTTATATCTTGGATGAAGTCCCGATAATACCGATCCCCCACAGCGTAATCTATTATCGTTGAGAAATCTTTTCGATCATAGTGCCTTCATTCCTTGCTTTTACGGGCCTCCAAATCTTTCAAAAGTTGTCGCATCTCATCTTCTGACATACTGTCAATTATTCCAAACAGGAAAGCACGGACTTCATTTATGTCCAGTTCATGATCGGTGTTTTCCATATCCTTTTTTTCCCCTAAAATAAAACTGTGATTTTCGATAGGATCATCCGTCTAAAATAAATGACCCGGCTTCAGGTCGGCTTCAGCAGCAAGCTTATTAATAAACCTGGACTCCTTTTTTTGTGCCTTTTTCCTTTGGTTATGGAAAGACATGGTTTTTTTAAATATAATTATACCGGCATCCGATCGCCAGCAAAATTATCAATAGGGTAATATAATATAACATGTGTCTTCTCTCATTAAAAATTCGATCTTTATCACAAATACCATATATCCCGCAAATATGATAGAACGATCTTATCATGTCAAAATTAAATAACCGGTATCCGGATAATCAATGGGCTGCGGTTTAAACCAGACTTATGCATAAAAAAGCGTTTTACAATCGGGAAAAAGAAGGATATTATAGTTTCGACTTAATAATTAACAAATTTGCCGTTTTGATATTTAAAGTACTTTAGGAGCCTGAGAGATGGTCAATATGGAAGACCGATGGTTGTCAGTGGAAGAAATGGCCAAATACCTTGGTGTCAGCAACGACACAGTTTACAGATGGATCGACGGACATAATATGCCTGCTCACAAGATGGGTCGGCTCTGGAAATTTAAAAGAGACGAGGTGGATCAGTGGGTGAAGTCGGGCGCGGCAAGACGCACCAAAGGTAAAGGAAAAGCGTAATGACGAAACCTCTTGCCGATCAGATCATGCGAAAGGTCAAACAAGCCGCTGAGCTCTATCACCGGCTAGTGTTGGCCGTCGAACCGGTGCACCTTTGGTGAATGTTAACCTCGAGCTATCTCGCCGGATGCTGGAATTGACCGAGCGCCATCGGGCCCTGCAGCCACCTCGTCTTTTTCGAGAGATCGTCAGCAATGGCGGCGACGAAATGATCTTGCTCGATAACCTGGAGGTCATATTCGATGTTGGCCTCAAACAGGACCCACTTCGGCTACTCCAGGGGCTTTCACGCAACAAGACCGTGGTGGCCGCATGGAACGGCACCATTGTTGAAAATTCTCTGATCTATGCTGCTCCGGCGCACCCAGAATACAGGCGCTATCCGATACGTGATTTTCTGGTGGTTAGCCCGGAGATGAACACATGAAGATAAAACAGGAACCACGAATGAACACGAATAGACACAATGTTTTTGCTTTTATTAGCGTTGATTCGCGTCCATTCGCGGTTTAAGGGATTATTAATCATGAGCAGATCAAGGGACAGCAGCAACCAAAAACAATTATTCAAAACAAAGATTGTCCCGGGCAAACCGGGTTCCGGAAAACTCTTTGAAGAGGAATTTGTAGTGAGCAAAAAACCGGTGGAATGTCTCGGGATGACATTCGAGAACGACGAGAAACGCCGCGAGTATTTCCTGGAGAAGCTCCGCGAGAAACTCAAGGACCCTGACTTCCGCAAGATCGAGGGATTCCCCATTGGTGAGGACGAGGACATTCTGGCCCTGTCTGATCCGCCGTATTACACGGCCTGCCCGAATCCGTTCATAGAGGATTTCATCAAGCACTATGGAAAACCGTATGACCCGGCTGCTGATGATTATCGCAGGGAGCCGTCTGCAGAGGATGTGAGCGAGGGGAAAAACGACCCAATCTACAACGCCCACTCCTATCACACCAAGGTGCCGCACAAGGCCATCATGCGCTACATCTTGCATTACACCGAGCCCGGCGCTGTGGTTTTTGATGGCTTTTGCGGAACAGGTATGACAGACGTAGCCGCACATCTTTGCGGTGATCGGAATACAGTCAAATCTCTCGGTTATAAAGTAGGGAAAGATGGCACTATTTGTCAGAATGAAATAGATGAGACAGGAAAGAGCATTTGGAAGGCTTTTTCAAAACTTGGCACAAGGCGAGTTATTCATAATGACCTATCACCTTTTGCAACCTTCATCGCGTCCAACTACAACATTCCCATTGATATCGAAACGTTCGAGCAGGAAGCCGAAATGATCCTTAGGGGGACGGAAGACGAATGTGGTTGGATGTTTGAAACATTGCATTCAGATGGAAGAACGAAAGGTCGAATTAACTACACCATTTGGTCGGATGTTTTCTTGTGCTCTGAGTGCGCAGGAGAAGTCGTATTCTGGAATGCGGCGGTTGATAAGAATGCTGCCTGTAAGAAATTCTTTTCGTTATTCATCCTTTCCCGTTGACATCGTATTCACTCCGAAACCAAACTTCATTACTTAAATACATAACATTTAAATAGTAATTCAATAAAAAATTGAAACTAAATCTTGACAAATATTAATTCTATATTATTTTTTAATTCAAAAGCTTTCCCTTAAAGGTTGGACTGTATAACAGGTTAATAATACTGGTAAATACCACAAAGAAAGGAGGTTGTTATCATGCTTTACAGAAGATTTTTCAATGTTCCGAATTGGGGATTCAGTAAATCTTTTCGTGAGTTCGATCGGTTACGGAGAGAGATGGATGAGCTTTTTGGAGCCTTGTCGGGTGGAACCCTACCCATGCCCTCTGCGGGCGTTTTTCCCCTGGCCAATGTCACTGAAGACAAAGAAAACTATTATGTCAGGGCCGAATTACCCGGTGTCAAGTCGAATGAACTGGATATTCAGGTTACAGCAGAGGGGATTTCCATTTCAGGCGAAAGGAAAATACCGGTGGAAGGCGACAACGTAAGATACCACAGACGGGAAAGAGAAGCGGGAAAATTTTCCAGATCAATCAGCCTTCCAGGCGAAATTGATGTCAATAAGGTCAAGGCCTCCATGGAAAATGGTGTGTTAAAGGTGACCATACCCAAATCAGAGGTTGCCAAGCCCAGACAGATTACGGTCAAATAAGTTTCCTAAAAATCCAGTGAAAGGGGGGAGAACCATGACGGATAAAGAATCCAAAGAAATTCAAGTCAAACCAAAACAAGAAGTGACATCGCAGACCGAGCAGACACGACCGGGATTGGTATTTACACCCAATGTGGACATTTTCGAGACAGATATCGAAATTACGCTCCTGGCCGATATGCCCGGGGTTACGGCGGACAATCTGACCATCGATCTTAGAGACAACATTCTCACATTGACCGGTGAGGTTGCACCTGCTGAAGAAGCCAATGAAGAGGACATTCTGATTGAATATGAAACAGGTAAGTACCACCGTCAATTCAATCTTTCCAGCGTAATTGATCAGAATAAAATCGATGCCAAGCTAAACGATGGCGTGCTGAGGCTGTCACTGCCGAAAGTTGAGAAAGCCACGCCTCGCAGGATCGAAGTTGAAACCGGATAAAAATCCCTGTGTGCCGGATGTTCAAAAGCTTTCAAGGACATCCGGCGCTACTGTTCAAAACTCCTTGGAATTACTTTTTAGTGATCTCGTATGTTAGAAACAGTCAAAGCCTTCACCAAGATTGTTAAAAAGGTCATTCCTGCGGCGGTTTTTATTAAAGTCGAACAAACTGTTGAATCCGGGCAAGTATAAACAGATGGCAATGGGTAAAATTCGGAAATTCGTTCAATAGTAACCTGTCAAATTAAAATGAGAAAAGGAGGCAAATTATGGACATTAAAAAACTTGCACCCTGGAACTGGTTTAAAAAGGAAGAGGATCAGGAGGGGAAAATGCTACCGGTAAGACGGCAAGAGACACAAACTTTTCATTCCGACCCATTTGTTCAGATTCGTCAAGAAATCGACCGGTTATTCGACACGGCTTTTCGTGGGTTCGGTTTTCCCTTAACAGGGTTTGGGAGGGAACTTACTCCCATGGCTCAAACCGACTGGTTAAAACCCACGCTGGATATCGGTGCCTCGGAAAAAGAGTACACGATCTCCGTCGAATTGCCCGGCGTTGATGAAAAGGAAGTTCAACTGGAATTGATCAATGATACACTGAAGATCAAAGGAGAAAAAAAGCAGCAAAAAGAGGAGAAAGAAAAGAATTACTACCGTATGGAGCGATCTTACGGATCATTCCAGCGGATGCTGTCGTTGCCGGAAGATGCGGATCAGGAAAAAATCAGCGGTGTTTATAAGAACGGTATAATAGAAATAACAATTCCTCGAAAGGCTGCACCAAAAACAGAAGCAAAGCAAATTCAAATCAAGACCAGCTAAACAATGACAAAGAGAAAGATTTACTTTTGTAAAAAAAATATTAAACACTTAAAATAATGTGGCGAGAAACAGCCTCGCCACTTATAAATATTTATATTTAAAGTCTTGTATCTTCATAGCCTGACATTAATTTAGTTTTTTTTATGATGCTTAATTATGGCCTTTACAAGAAGGATTCTGGAAAGAAGATGAATGGTGTGCACCCATAGGGGAAAGGAGATGAATTTTCTTTTCCAATCCCAAAAGATGAAAATATCGACTACTTCAAAATCCTGATAAAAGCCTGAAACATCCGAAATTGGCTTTGATTATATATCGCCTGGTATAATAAAAAATCTAGCCATTCGATATCTTGTGTCCTGAAGAAATGCCATAGAAATCATACTTTTTGAGATCCGCGATATCCAATTCGACCATTTAAAATTATCAACAATATAGCTCAAATTGTGACACATTGTATCAGATACGACTCAGTTATTGACATTCACGGTCATAATTGAGATAAAATATTCATAATTCCAACCTATTATTAAATAAGGAACCTCCCGCCATGACACTTACGAAAATTCAAATCGTTGAATCAGTCCGGAATCAGACCGGTTTTCCCAAAAACAGATCATCAGAACTTATTGAAACCCTTTTAGAGATCATAAAAAGCACATTGGCATCCGGTGAGGATGTGTTGATATCCGGGTTCGGAAAGTTTTGTATCAATCAGAAAAAGGAACGTAAAGGCCGGAATCCGGCTACCGGTGACGACATGATTCTGGCACCCAGGAGGGTTGTCACGTTTAAATGTTCCGGGAAATTGAGGAACAGGATGAACGGCAATTAAGACGAAAGGTTTAATGAAATGCTATCAAAATTCGGTAATGAAGTTTTATTGCATGGGCCTGATGCACTTTTACCGCAGAACCTGAATAATGAATGGTTAGATATCCTGCAAAAGATGGCCGTGGATTTTTTAGATGCAAGCTATGATCTTGAAGAATGTAATAAGCCGGAGGATGTTGCGGATCCAATTCTATCCGTCTGTATATCGGAAATATTAAGATCCCAACATACCGATAAAGCGGATATCTCTATGGAAGAAACGTTGAAAAAAATCACAATCTATTCCGTATCGTTACTCATCGAGGCCGTTGAGAGGGAATCCAATATCGGAATTGAGCGACCCGCACTTGAAGATATTCTGTCTTGGGACAGAATAATCAGAATGAAAAGAACCAACCCGAAATTTGTTGAGGCTCTTGAGAAAGCATGTATTTTAATACTTCCGGAACAAGCGTCTTCCAAGGAATAAATTTCAAGCACCTCCGAGATTATGAGAAAAACAGTAACATTCATGGCTTCTAACCATCCGGTTCAGGCTACTTCATGGATACTTCCAAGCGGCATAACTGTTATTTTGTCATCAACAGAATACCGATGCCGGCCCGGATAGATAACCCATAAACGGTTAAAAAATATTTGTTTCTATCGGAAAACACCTATGTTCTTAAACTCGTTCCGCCATTTTTTACAAATAAAAGAAAAGAACTTATCAAGACGGCCAAATTTTTTTTTGAAGATATTGGAATCAGAAACGGTGTGTTGAACAATTTTTCTGCCTTGAACCAGAGGACGAATAGTGGTGCAATCCTGGAAAATTATGTTTTCAACCAGCTTAGCAAACAGAAAGAACAGCCGGATAATATACGCATATGGCGGACTCAAAATCAGAATGAAGTGGATTTTATTTGGCAGAAAAACATCAATGAGCCCTATCCAATAGAAGTTAAATTCAAATATGATTCCAAACAGCCGGTTCCTCCGGGCCTGAAAAGCTTTTTAAATGTCTATCAATCCGAGAGAGCCTTTGTGGTTCATCTTGGAGAGTTTCACATACGAAAGTTTAAAGATACAATCATTTATGCAATACCCGCCTGGGCAATTTAGTCAGATTGCTCACCATAACTTTTTATGTTCTTCACAATAAATTCAACTTGGACGACCTGAACAATTTATCGACTGTATTTTTCATGACCTCTCTCCCGTTTAATAAGGATAAGGAATCCTTTAGCGATTTCAACCGGAAACAACTCTGGAAATTGTTCAATCTGTTTGTCGATGTATGTTCTAAAATCGACCGGATTTTTAATGCACGCATCATAGATTTCTTGAGAAAAAGATAAACATATGGTTTTATTGTTTCGGTGAGCGGATTCTG
>CAYPIW010000201.1:0-12144 GCA_964410925.1 uncultured Desulfobacteraceae bacterium | reverse complement strand
GCCACCCTTTTCATTTGCAACGGCGATGATTCTGGTGTTCTTATTCCCCATAATTAACACCTCCCTTACAAGTTATTCAGTTATTTTATATTGCTGGGTGCAAATCAAGACTGTTGTTTGACAAGATTAACATGGCTATTTGGTTTCAGGTATACGGGAAGGAATAAATATGGGATGTTTTTTAAAGCCATACTATGGGCAATTTTAATCACCCCAGGTGCCATCCGTGGAAATTTTGCTAAATATAACCATTTTCTTCTACCTGCTGAGCACGGCAGGATACGTGGCCTATCTTTTCCTGCAGAAAGATTACCTTGAAAAGATCGGGGTTCACCTGATTTCAGCCGGCTTTTTATGTCATACGGCAGGGATCGGTTATGGGTTTGTTCAATCCGGGAATTTTCCCGTAAATAATCTTCACCAAATTCTGTCCATGGCGAGCTGGACCATTGCCGGTGTTTTTCTGATTTTTCATTTTCGGTTCCATCTTAAGATTTTGGGGATATTTGCCGCTCCGCTGGTCACCCTGGTACTGGTCATCGCCGCCCGGTTACCAAGCGCACCCCATCAGGCCGACACGATCTTAAATAGTGTATGGCTTGTTGCTCATGTCATTACCATCTTCATCGGCGAGGCGTCATTTGCTTTGGCCTGCGGGGTGGGGGTGTTGTATCTCTTACAGGAGCACACGATAAAATCCAAAACTCACGGATTTTTTTTCAAGCGTCTTCCGTCTTTAGAACTTCTCGATACCACCGGATATGCATGTATTGTTACCGGATTCACCATGCTTACGTTAGGGTTGATAACCGGTTTCATTTACGCCAAATCGGTCTGGGGCAGGTTCTGGAGCTGGGACCCTAAAGAGGTCTGGTCGGGAATCACCTGGTTATTGTATGCGGCCTTGCTCCATCAGCGCCTCACCGTGGGGTGGCGCGGGCGCAGGGCGGCAATTATGGCGATCATTGGTTTCGCCGTCATTTTATTTACCTTTTTTGGGGTTAACTTTCTATTGCAGGGCCATCACGGAAGCTTTACCAAACTATAAATACAAAGGTAGCCGACGTGTGTAATTCACTGATGTTGGTTAACAGCGGTCATTTATTACTTTCCATCGGAATTCGAAGGTATGGTTTCAGGTGTCGGGTGTCAGGTGTCAGGAGGACGAACGTAAGAGCTGACACCTGAACACTGACACCTGAAACCTGGATTGCTTGAGCTAAATCACCAACAATCTTGATTTACACCCGCAGCCGACCTAATATTGTTAAGAAATATGTTGGAAATCGTCTTATTGGGATTGAATCATAAAACAGCACCGGTGACGTTGAGAGAGTGCCTGGCCTTCTCACCGAACGATACATCCGCGATACTGAGGGCGTTTCTGGAATCACCGGTGATCAGTGAAGCAGTGCTTGTCTCAACCTGCAACCGCGTAGAAGTTCTCATGGCCACCGAGGACAAATGCAATGCGGTAAGAACGGCTAAAACGTTTCTATCCGAATTTAAACAACTGCCCGCTACAGAATTTGAAAAATCCCTTTATATCCATACGGGGGATGATGCGGTACGGCATATATTCCGGGTAGCCTCGAGTCTTGACTCCATGGTTGTGGGAGAGCCTCAGATACTGGGTCAGATAAAAGAAGCTTATAAGCTGGCCACCTTAAAAAAAACATCCGGTGTTGTTCTGAACAAATTGTTACATCGAACCTTTTTCGTAGCAAAACGCGTCCGCAGTGAAACCGGGATCGGAGATCATGCGGTATCCATCAGTTATGCGGCGGTTGAGTTGGGGCGCAAAATATTCGGCGCCTTTGAAGAGAAAAAAGTGCTCCTTATCGGAGCCGGGGAAATGGCGGAACTGGCGGTTGAACATCTGATTCGAAATAAGGCCGGGGATATTTTGGTAGCCAACCGGACCTTTGAAAACGGGGTTAAACTTGCCAAAAGATTTAAGGGCAGCGCCATTCGATTTGAAGAGATTGCGGACAGCCTGGAGCGGGTTGACATTGTTATCAGCTCCACCGGTTCAACCGATTACGTTGTTACCCGCGAACAAGTCAAGGCGATCACACGGCGGCGGCGAAACCGTCCCATTTTTTTTATTGATATCGCAGTGCCTCGGAATATCGATCCGGAAATAAACCGTCTGACGAATTCATATGTTTATGATATTGACGACCTGAAAGGCGTCATCGATGAAAGTATTGAAAATCGCAACAGGGAAGCGATTAAAGGGGAAAGAATTGTTGACGAGGCCGTCATCGGGTTCAGGCAATGGTACGACAATCTGGATGTGGTGCCCACAATTGTTGCCTTAAGAAAAAAAATGGACGGCATCGCCCAGGCGGAAACAAAAAAAACATTGCATGCCTTAAAACATCTGTCAGAGGATGATCGCCAGGCCATTGCCCGAATGACAAGCGCCATGATAAGTAAAATCCTGCATGATCCCTTGCTGCTGTTAAAAAGCAATGGATATCATCAAAACAAATCCGGTTACCTTGACATTACCCGAAAACTTTTTAAACTTGATGAATAAACGGAGGACAACCTTGAAAAAAACAGCATTCCTTTTTCCCGGTCAGGGATCACAATCAGTGGGTATGGGTCTTGATTTTTATCAGGAATATGACACTGTCAGAGAAATTTTTGACATGGCGGAAGAGATAACCAAAATCAATCTATCCAAACTGTGTTTTAAAGGCCCTTTCGATGAACTTACCCAAACGGTGAATCTCCAACCTGCAGTAACCGCTGTAAATATGGCCTGTTTTTTTGCCATAAAAAAACAGTGGGGCGGGCCTGATATATGCGCCGGCCATAGTCTGGGTGAATACAGTGCATTACATGCATCAGACATCATAGCAAAAGAAGATACGATCAGACTCGTTTTTAAAAGAGGCGAACTCATGCACCGTGAGGCTACCCGGTATCAAGGGGCCATGCATGCAATCATCGGGTTGCCGATCCATACCGTACAAGAACTGGTCACCGAGGTTCAAAAACAAGGAATTGTTGCTGTGGCAAACCACAACACCGAACAGCAGATTGTAATCACCGGAGCGCCGGACATGGTTGAAAAGGTTTCCGCCCTGGTTTCGTCCCGGGGAGCCAAAGCCATCCCCTTGAACGTCAGCGGCGCGTGGCACAGTGAATTGATAAAAGGCGCCCAGGACGAGTTTAGAGACGTTATCGAATCCATGCATTTTAACTCACCGGAGCGCCCGGTCGTGTTTAATGTAACGGCAGACTATGCTGAAGATCCCAATGAAATCAAATCCATCATGGGCCGGCAGCTTTGCAGCCCCGTAAAATGGTATGACTCCGTATGCAGGCTTATGGCGGAAAACGTGGAGGTCTTTGTTGAAGTGGGGCCGGGAAGGGTTCTTACCGGCTTAGTAAAAAAAATATTGCCCAAGGATTATCCCGGTAAAATATATACGGTAAACAGCATGAAATCGCTGGAGCAATTTTTAAAAATAACAAAAAAATAAAATTTTTCTTTACATAGACATTTTGTTAATATAGATTAATTAATTTGACGAATTTCGAGTTGTTTTTTTATTCAAAGGGTTTGCCATGAAAAAGGATGATATCGAATATTTTAAAGACCTTTTAACCAACCGGTTGGAAGAACTGTTAAGTCATGCAGATAATACGGTTTCAGGTATGACCGCCCCGAAAGAGAATTTTCCGGATCCGGCGGACCGTGCGTCTCTTGAAGCAGACCGGAATTTTATGCTTCGGATAAGGGATAGAGAAAACAAGCTGATCAAAAAAATAAAAACGGCCCTGGAACGCATTGACGACGGCACGTTCGGAGTCTGTGAAAAATGCGGTGAAGATATTTCGGTGAGTCGCCTTAAGGCCAGACCGGTTACTACATTATGTATTGATTGTAAAACCAAAGAAGAGGCTTTTGAAAAAGCTCTGGGGTTATAAATAAGAATGTGAAAATTGATCTTCATATTCATTCAACCGCTTCTGACGGAACGCTTTCATCAAGGGAAATCCTAACTATGGCCCAGCGTCTCAATCTCGGGGCCATATCCATTACAGATCATGACACCATCGATGGAACAAAGCAGGCACTTGCCATTGGGATACCTCCTTCCCTTAAATTCTTAACCGGTATTGAAATCAGTGCGAACCCGCCGCTGTCTTTTACCTTTCCGGGAAGCTTTCATATTTTAGGTTATGGTATCAATATAAATGATCCGGAGTTGAATCAAACCCTTGTCCGGCTACAGGAGGCCAGAAAAAACAGAAATCCCCGGATTATTGAACTGCTGAATCGCATGGGGTTTGAACTGATGTTGAATGAAATACGGAAAGATTCCGGAGAATGTCAGCTTGGAAGACCTCATATTGCAAAACAAATGGTAAAAAAAGGCTTTGTTCAATCGGTGAGTGAGGCATTTGACAACTATCTGGCAACCGGTAAACCGGCATATGTTGAGAAATATCGTGTTGACTGTGACAGAGCACTTGAAGTTATACGCAATGCCGGAGGACTCCCTGTCCTGGCCCATCCCGTTCTTCTCGACATCAAAGATGATGTCCTTGAAAAGCTGATTGTCTGTTTAAAGGAGATGGGCCTTAAAGGAATAGAAGCCTATTACCCGGAACAATCGCCGGATCTTACTGCCCGATATACCAGGATAGCAGACCGGCATGGATTATTAATTACCGGAGGTACGGATTTTCACGGGTCTATTAAGCCCGAAATTAAAATGGGGTCGGGTAGAGGAAATTTCTCGGTTCCTTATGAACTGTATGAAAAATTAATTTCAAATCTATCCATAAACAGGAACACAGATGGTACAAACAGATCTGTTTGAATTAACTCGCAAACTTAATTATGAATTTAAGAATACGGATCTCCTTGTTGAATCCTTGAGACACAGTTCGTTCGTAAATGAACAGCTGGATACAGACCTCAAAGATAATGAACGCCTCGAATTTCTTGGGGATGCTGTTTTAAATCTTGTTGTAGGGCACATTCTCATGAATAGATATCCGGATTTAAAGGAGGGGGATTTGTCCAGGATGAGAGCCAACCTGGTTAATGAATCTCAACTTGCATTCATCGCCCGGCGAATAGATCTGGGTTCGCATATACAACTGGGCAGGGGAGAAATTCAGTCCGAAGGCTGGAACAAGCAATCCATACTGGCAAACACGTTTGAAGCCTTAATTGCAGCGGTTTACATAGACGGCGGTTTTGATACTGCTTTTAAAATCATTGACGGCCATTTTTCCTTTTTGATTAAACTCGTAACCACACCCAATGCCAATCATGACTTCAAAAGTCAGATTCAGGAACTTGTTCAGATGGAATACCGATCCACACCCATTTACACTGTCGTTCATGAAAGCGGTCCGGATCATGACAAAACTTTTCGGGTTCAATTGACGGTTGGTGACATCCGGACAGAAGGAATCGGAAAAAGCAAAAAAGCTGCCGAACAGGATGCCGCCAGAAAAGGGCTTGATATTTTAAAGTCCGGAACTCCCAGCTAAGTGCGACTAAAGAAAGACACACCCTTTATTATTCCGATTTTTTTACCCCATCTCGGGTGTCCCCATCAGTGCGCTTTCTGCAACCAAACTTCCATTACCGGTGTAACGCCGGACACGATTTCCCCGGAAACACTGGGTTTGCTGATAACGGAGTTTCTTAAATATAAAAAAACACAAAGAAGGTCTGTACAGGTGTCTTTCTACGGGGGAAATTTTCTGGGCCTGAAAAAAGATTACATAAGGATGTTACTTGATGAAACCACAAAATTTGTAAAAAATAAAAAAATCGACAGTATTCGCTTTTCCACCCGTCCGGACACGATAAGTAATAAAAAGATTGATAGAATTAGGGATTATCCTGTTTCAACCATTGAAATCGGTGCTCAGTCCATGGACAATCAGGTCCTGGCCATGGCAAAGCGGGGGCACACCGCTTTGGATACAGAAAAAGCCGCAGCCCTGCTAAAGGAACAAAATTATGACGTAGGCATGCAGATGATGGTCGGGCTGCCGGGTGATGACGAAACCAAATCCCTGTTTACCGCACAAAGAATCGCAAGGCTTTCTCCTGATTTTATAAGGATTTATCCTACGGTTGTTCTTGCACAGAGCCGTCTTGCCGTATGGTATCGAAACGGAGACTATACCCCCTGGTCTCTTTCACGATGTGTCTCTCTCGTAAAAAAGCTCTACCTTTTTTTCAAAAGCAAAAACATCCCGGTCATTCGTATGGGTCTTCAGGCCTCGGATGAGCTTGCAAAAGACACAACGATGTTGGCAGGACCCTACCATCCGGCCTTCGGACATATGGTTCACTCTGAAATTTTTATGGATATGGCGGTATCCCTATTGGAAGCCGAGAGAGGCTCATATGAAAAAATTATCCTAAACGTTCATCCCCGGAGTATTTCAAAAATGAGGGGGTTAAAAAATAAGAACGTGAAAAGCCTGAAGCAAAAATTTCAAATCAAATCCCTCGAGATTATCCCGGATGTTTCCCTTGCCCAAGACAAACTGAGGATCGGGTCCTGAATTTATTTTCATCCAAAACATCCTTGGGAGTGTAAATCAAGACTGTTTTTTGCTAAGATTGCCATGGCTATTTGGTTTCAGGTTTCAGGTTTCAGACCGACACAACTTTTTATAGACCTCAAGATCCTCCACGTCCATATAATTGGTATGGGCGACCTTGTTTCCCTCTTAGCCCTGACACCTGACGTGTTTGATATTCAATGGATAAGGTCAAGCATCTTTCTTGAGGTATATTCTCCGACATCCGCCAGCGCGTCTATGGGCAAAAAGGATAGCGCATTATTAGAATAAAGGCAGGTGACGGAAGCCGAAAATTCATCATCGGCTTCATAGAAAATATAGGTCAGGGCTATTTTGGGCAACGGGTAGACAATAAATGAAAAATCGCCGTCCACTCCTGCCGGTGCCTTACATCCGTGGAAATTTGCCATAATTTGGTCTTTTGCTTTTTCGATTCTTTCAACGTGCGGCACGAGAATCTGCTGGGTATGGGTAACGAAAGCTCCGGCGTAGGGCATACTGTTCGGAAAATCCTTAAACGCCTTTAACGGCTCCAGCCTGCTTGATTCAGGCCCGGCATGAAGTGCATACAGAGAAATCAGGATCCCGATCACCCCGGTCTGTCGGATGTGGTTCAGAAAGATTCCACCGGGTTGAAGCTCACACTTCTCACCAAAAGCATGAAATAACAAGGAATCTTTACTCCGTTCAGCGGGTAATGTCCGTTCCAGATCTTCCGGAAACCTTTCATAAAGTCTCTTAAGATTCTTTTGAACAATTTTAGCGTAAGTGTTGCCCATAACTTCCATACTTAATAACAGATTGAATCTTTAATTCCTATTAAATTTATACTCGATGACATAACAACACCTCATATTGTCTTTGAAAAGCAGCCGCAAAAGAGAATTTATTTCTCCGGAACGGCTTTCCATAAAGGATAGCTGGAAAGGATAGCTGACGTCCTTCCGAAAAGGTTGACAATAGGTATTCGTGGGACTATATTTGGTTTTATTGCTGGTTTAACTAAAAAAAATCAAGGAAAGGAATTTCTGTTATGGCAAATGATCTTATGGAAATATCTGACAACAACTTTGATGCTGAGGTGTTGGAGTCTGAAAAACCGGTATTGGTTGATTTCTGGGCACCCTGGTGCGGTCCGTGCAAGGCAATAGAGCCAATGGTCGAAGAGCTTGCCTCAACTTATGGCAACAAATTCAAATTCGCACGATGTAATGTTGATGAAAACCCGATTACCCCAAGCAAATACGGGATAAAATCTATTCCTACCCTTATTTTCTTTAAGCAGGGGGAAGTTCTCGATAAGATTGTCGGTATCGTTCCCAAATCAAAACTCGAAGATATTATAACCAAGGCTTAACCGGAAAATATGTAATGAAAAGCGTTGATTATGAGCTAATCATTATTGGCGGTGGTCCCGCGGGACTCACCGCCGGTCTTTATGCGGCACGGGGTGGATTAAATGTAATTCTGATCGAAAAGATTGTACCCGGAGGGCAGATCATTATTACCGACTGGATCGAAAATTATCCTGGCTTTCCGGAAGGCATCAGCGGACCCGACCTGGTTCAGAGGATGACCGAGCAAGTCAGACGATTTGACCTGTCCATCGAAAACAATGAGGTTGTTTCCGTGGATTTCTCTGAACCGGTTAAGAAAATCACTTTGAACGACAGAACTCTCACAAGTCATGCAATAATTATCTCAACAGGTGCTTCTCCGAAAAAGCTGGGAGTTCCCGGAGAAGAAATTTTTTACGGCAAAGGTATTTCTTCATGCGCCACCTGTGACGGTCCGTTTTTCAAAAACAGTATTGTGGCGGCGGTGGGCGGTGGCGATACCGCTGTACAGGAAAGTTTATTTTTAACCAAATTTGCGAAAAAAGTATACCTTATTCATCGAAGAGATAAGTTGCGCGCAGCGGCAATTCTTCAAAAACGTGCACTGGCCAATGAAAAAATAGAAATGATATGGGATTCTGTGTTGACCGATATTAGCGGATTAACTCATGTCGAAAATATTACCGTGAAAAATGTTAAAACAGGTGATAAAAGAAAATTTTCTGTGGATGGGTGCTTTATATGGGTCGGTACAATTCCCAACGCTCAATTCCTGGGGGATAGTCTAAAACTTGATGAATACGGTTTTATTATTGCAGATGTAAATATGGAGACATCCGTGGCCGGTGTATTTGCCGCGGGCGATGTCAGAAATACCCCGTTGCGTCAGGTTGTTACTGCGGTTGGCGACGGCGCCATCGCAGCTATTTCTGCAGAAAATTACATCGAAAAAATGAAAAAATGAAAAACATCATACTGTTAAGCCTCATTTCATTGTTTTTGGTTTCCGGGTGTGCATGGTTAGAAACCAAAGAGGAAAAAACCGCACAGGAACTCGCAAGTGATGGAATGGATTTATTCAGCCGTGGAAAATATGAAAAATCCATAGCATCTTTTGAGAAACTCAAAGACTGGTATCCCTTCAGCAAATTTGTGCCTTTTGCGGAATTAAAAATAGCCGATGCCAATTATAATATTGAAGAGTATGAAGAAGCGGTCTCAGCATATGAAGAGTTTGAAAGTCTTCATCCCCGCAACGAAGCCATACCCTATGTTATATATAAAATCGGACTTTGTTATTTTCAACAGATAGATACCATTGACAGGGATCAGTCCACCGCTAAAAAGGCCCTTGATACGTTCCATCGTCTTAAAAAACAGTTTCCAAAAGATTCATATGCGATTAAATCCGAAGAATATATCAAAAAATGTTTGAAAAGCCTCACCGGGCATGAATTTTATGTTGGGCTTTTTTATTTGAAAAGCAAGCATTATAAAGCTGCTTTACATCGGTTCAACTCAATCCTGACCCAATACCCTGATGTGGGAGTCCATCAAAAGGCTTTGCAACATATTGCCACCTGTGAGGCGTTATTAAAAGAACAGGAGCAGGAAAAGGGGTCTTAGCAGAAAAAAAGAAATGCGGTGGTTAAGAAAATTACTTTACATCCTGTTTGTTAACATGTATTAATTTAGGTTTTTATAGATATAAGGAGAGATAATAATGGCCAAAACATGCGAAATATGCGGGAAAAAACCGCTCGTCGGAAATAATATCAGCCACGCCCATAATGTGACAAAACGTCGATTCAATCCAAACCTTCAGAGCGTAAGGACAATTTATAACGGCAGGGTCAAAAGGATGAGGGTCTGCACAAACTGTATAAAATCAGGCCATGTCGTTAAAGCTCCCTAGCCCGGAGGAATCGAGGTCAAAATTTGGGAAACTTACAATTAAGGAACTAGGCGTCTATTCTCTTTACTTCCTGAATGTGTTTTATCTTCCTGACGGCAGATAGAACTCTTTTAAGGTGTTCGGTATCGTTAACAGCTAAGGTAAAATAGATGTCAACGATCTTACTCTCCCGGGTTTCCGTATGTGCGCTGAGTATATTGGCACCATTTTTGCTGATATTGGACGTAATATCCGCCAGTAATCCAACTCTGTCGTAAGATCGAATTCGAATCTTTACAGGATATGTATCGTTAGCATCAATATTCCACTCCACATCTATTTGCCGTTCGGGGCTCATTTTCAACGCGTTGACACAGTTGGTCCTGTGAACGGTAACTCCGTACCCCCTTGTAATATACCCTGTAATCGGATCTCCGGGAACCGGCTGGCAGCATTTCCCGAATTTTATCAGGATGTCATCAACCCCCTTTACCACCACACCTTCGCTGGGCTTTTTCTTTCGCACACGGCCTATGATTTTTTTAAAGAGCGATTCGTGCTCTTTTTCCTCATCGGTTTTAGGCGCAACTTTTCGTACGATCTGCAACGGGGTAATTTTACCATACCCCACACTGGCAATCAGATCATCGATATGCTTAAAGCCAAAATCCTCAACCACCTTATCCATGTCTTCGGATTTCAAAAGCGTATTAAAATTTAGCCGGTGTTTGCGAAAAGCCTTTTCGCACATTTCCCGGCCAAGGGAAATGCTCCGTTCTTTTTCCTGAATTTTAATCCACTGTCTTATTCTGGAACGGGCCTTGACCGTCTTGACAAAATTCAACCAGTCCTTGCTCGGATGGCCCTTTTTTGATGTAAAAATTTCAACAGTATCTCCTGTTTTTAATTCATATTGAAGGGGAACAATACGGCCGTTTACTTTGGCGCCAGCGCATTGATTTCCGACTTCTGTATGAATTAGAAAAGCAAAATCAACAGGGGTCGCGCCTCTGGGTAAAGATTTTATTTCTCCCCTGGGAGTATAAACGTAAACTTCATCAGGAAAAAGATCGATTCGGACATTTTCCAGAAATTCATCCGGATCTCTGAAATCTTCCTGGTGTTCCACAAGGTTTTGAATCCAGGAAAATGTTTTGGCCATCTTTTCATCGAAACGGCGACCTTCCTTGTAGCTCCAGTGGGCTGCAATGCCGGATTTGGCGACCTTATCCATATCCCGGGTCCGTATTTGTATCTCTATGCGTTCACCAAAAGGCCCAATAACTGTTGTGTGTAAGGATTGGTACATATTGGGTTTTGGAACACCGATATAATCTTTGAACTTTTTGGCAACCGGTTTCCAAAGCGAATGTATCAATCCAAGAGCTTCATAGCACTGGGGTATTGTATCGAGGATTATCCTGAACGCAATAATATCGTACACTTCTTCAAATTTAAGATTCTGGGAAATCATTTTTTTATAGATACTGTAAAAATACTTATATCTTCCAAGGACTTCGCAGTTTATATTGTGCTCATCCATTTTTTTCTTGATAACGCTTTTAACGGTTTCGATATATTGTTCACCTTCCTCCTTGTCTTTATTTACATAATTCTCTATTTTAGAATATTCCTCGGGCTGGAGATACATAAACGAGGTGTCTTCCAACTCCTCTTTTATCCAGTAAATACCGAGACGGGATGCAATAGGAGCATAAATGTCTAAAGTTTCCTGCGCTATTTTTACCTTTTTTTTCTCCGAGTGAAACTTAAGTGTCCTCATATTGTGAAGCCGGTCCGCAAGCTTGATCAGTATGACCCGGATATCGTCGGCCATGGCAAGAATCATCTTTCTGATACTTTCGGCCTGGCGTGCCTGAGAACCGCTGCTAAAAGGGAGAGCGCTCAATTTGGTTACCCCCGAAACGATATGGGTAACTTCCTCGCCGAACATTGCATTTATTTCTTCCGGGGTGGCATGGGTATCTTCGATCACATCATGCAACAGGCCCGACGCAACGCTAACCACATCGAGTTTCATGTCGGCCAGAACGGCGGCCACTTCCAAGGGGTGAGAAAGATAGGGTTCTCCGGACAGACGCACCTGTCCATCGTGGACCCTGGCCGAGTAAATATAGGCACGGTCTATGATGTCCAGGTCCGCATCCGGATAATATGCTGTAATTTTATCAATTATGTCATTGATGCGGATCATCTTGTAGATTAATGGTTTCGTAAAAAGTCCGATTTAGACGGTTTCGTAAAAAGTTCAAATTCAAGGCGTGCAAATTTTGTAATCATGAGGCGTACTTTTCGTACGTTGAATGATTA
>CAYPIW010000200.1:0-14337 GCA_964410925.1 uncultured Desulfobacteraceae bacterium | reverse complement strand
CTCATCTGTGGAATACACGGTCCAAAGATTGCCCTTTTTGATGTCATGGATAGTACCCATATTAATAAGGTATCGTCCGTGGGGACCTTTAATTACCTTGGCTTCCAGGGTGCCAAGCTCTTTTACGATTTCGCCCACGGTGATCTTTTCGGCATAAACAATGTTCAAAGAAAGAAAGAAAGAGAGTATTGCTGATAAAACAGTAACACGCATAAAAAGCTTGTTCAAAATCATACCTCCTGGAATTTTTAAATATTCAAAGGCAATTAACTCAAAATTTAGGAATTGAACTATAGGGTTGCACGAGAGCTTAGTCAAGAAGAAACTGGGCGGATGTCAATACTATTTCAAGATGTCGGATCTTAAAATTTTAGATAGAGAAACACGCCGTTGCTTCGCCGAACGAAAATCAAATGCGTTTGTCCTGACAAGAAATTAATTCAATATTGACTATGTTGTAAAATATCCATTATATTTTTTGATGTGAGTCGGTGGGATTAATGATATCCTATAATATATAATATAACGTAATAACTTCCACAAACAAGGTTTTCTTCGTGCTATTAAAGAACTTATTTAAATACTGGACGTATCAGGCGTTTTCACCTGGGACCGTTTTAAGAGAAAAGTACGAAGCTTTCAAATCACTGCTGGCCCATGACAAGTGTGCCCATGAAGTAATGGCAGAGATAGAAGAGATCTATTATAACCAGATCAGAGTTGATCTTCAGGTCATTGTGAAAAAATATGACCGGTTGGCCGAATCCGTTTCGGGCATCGTAGAAGATCTATCCAAGATGTGCCCTTCCCGTTATTTGAATCTCAAGGACTATTTCAAGAAGTTCGATTTTTATATCAGGTTCATGCTTGCACCGCCGGAGGTTAACTTTTTTCCGCCATTTACCGTTCATCTGGAGGAGATACCATCGGACGGCCGTTTATTGGTTGGAGGGAAAGCACTACATTTGTCTGTCATTAAAACAGATCTTGGGCTACCTACACCCAGTGGTTTTGTAATTACCACCAATGCCTTTTTTTATCTTGTCGAATATAATGATTTGAGGAAATTAATTGATGAGAAACTTGCCGATCTTGATATCCATTCCATTCCATCCCTGGACCATACATCTGATGACCTGGTAGCCTTAATCATGAACTGCCGGATTCCTCCGGACATCGAAAATGCGGTTTTAAATGCATTTAAAACCTATCAATGGACAAAAAATCGAGATATCAGGATTGCCATGCGGAGCAGTGCCGTGTGTGAAGATGAACAATCGTCATTTGCAGGACAGTACCTCACGGTTTTAAATGTTAAAGAACAAGACATCATGGATGCCTATAAAAAGATCATTGCAAGCAAATATTCGCCGGAAGCCCTTTATTACCGAATCAACTATGGCCTGTCAGACATTGAAACCCCCATGGCTGTTTTAGTCCTTGAAATGGTGGATGCAACGTCAAGCGGGGTTATCTACACCCGGGACATTGATGATCCCACATCAAATTATTTAACTATTCATTCTGTATGGGGACTGGGTGAATCACTGGTAAGAGGAGAAGTTTCACCGGACATCATAACAGTAAGTAAAGAGGAAAATCCCACAATCGTCATGGAAAAAACCGGAGGTAAACATAAGCAGATGATTTTGGCGCAAGACGGGTCAACGGAAGTTGTTTCGATTCATGATAACAAAAGACAAATTTGCTCCATTGGCCGTGATTCTGTCTTGACTCTGACAAGTTGGGGAACCTCACTCGAAAGTTTTTATAAAGAACCACAGGATATTGAATGGTGCAAGAATCATTCAGGCCGGCTTTTTATTCTTCAATCAAGACCCTTAAAAATTAAAAAAGTTCATACCCCTTTAGAGGAGTGCACATTTGATCATATCAAAAATGCTGTGCTGGTTTCCGGTGGAGAAACAGCTTCATCAGGAGTCGGGGCCGGACGAGTGTTTAAAATCGACCGCAAATCAGATTTGGAGAACCTGCCCAAAGGTGCCGTCCTGGTGGCCAAAAATGCTTCCCCTTATTATGTAACCGTTATGGACAAACTCACCGCCGTTGTAACCGATACAGGAAGTGCCGCCGGCCATTTTGTGTCTGTTGCCAGGGAATTCGGTGTGCCCACCCTGGTGAATACGGAAGTTGCTACCGCCAGTTTGTTTTCAGGACGGGAGGTTACGGTTCACGCGGACCGCAAAATTGTTTACAACGGTATTGTGAGCTCGTTGATTGAGAGTCCCTGTTCCAAAAGGGATCTTTTTTCAAACAGTCCATTTATGCGCAAACTAAGATATGTCATTAGCTTTGTTTCTCCATTGAAACTTGTGGACCCGGCTTCCAATTCGTTTACGCCCGAACAGTGCAGATCGCTGCATGATATTATCCGATTTTCCCACGAGAAGGCAATACAAGAAATGTTCTTCATGGGCGATCGAAAGGGCGGACGAAAAAAAGGGGCGAAAAAACTCATATCCAAAATTCCCATGCTGTTTTATGTCCTTGATGTGGGCGGCGGCGTTGACCATAAACGTACCAGCGAGAAAGAGGTGAGCATGGACGCGATTATAAGTGCTCCCATGAAGGCGGTCTTTAGCGGCCTGTCTCATCCGGATATACACTGGTCGGAATTTACCCATTTTGACTGGGAAGAATACGATAAAATTGTTATGAGCGGTGGAATCATAAGCGCAGATTCCGCCCGATTTGGCAGTTATGCTGTGCTTTCAAGCGATTATTTGAATCTTAACCTGCGATTCGGTTATCATTTCGTTATTCTGGACACAATTTGCGGAGACAAGGCAGACGAGAATCATATTCTTTTCAGATTTTCCGGCGGCGGAGGGGATTCCTACGGCAAATCTTTGCGGGCCGGCTTTATCGGCGGTGTGCTAGAGCGCCTTGGATTTATGGTGGATATCAAGGGGGATTTGGTTGACGCACAGTTTAAAGTAGGTAACCAAGAGGCAATATTGGAAAAACTGGACATGGTGGGACGCCTTCTGGGTGCAACCCGATTGATGGACATGTATCTTAAAGATGCCTCCAAGACTAGGAGTTTTGTGGATAATTTTATGAATGGACGGTATCATTTCAGTTCAATTGAAGATTGACTAATGAAAATTTCTACGCGTTTTATTCAGCCGATTATTAAAAGTGGTGGAGATGTTGTCTGAATACCAGCTTACGTGGGTAACCCCCGATCTGGCTGTGGGCTATGCGCCCATGTCATACGCTGAACTCGAATCCATAAAATCACAGGGCATAGATGCCATCGTCAACCTTTGCGCGGAGTTTTGTGATTTACATGAAATTGAGGAAGAAAGAGGCTTTGAGGTCTATTATCTGCCCATAGCGGACGAAACCGCACCCGACATGGAGGAGATGGAAAAAGGGCTCGCCTGGCTGGATGAGGCCATCTATCTGGGCAAGAAAATCCTGGTTCACTGCCGCCACGGAATCGGGAGAACCGGCACCTTTGTCACCTCATATCTTCTAAGGAGAGGGCTCGGTTTAAAAGTCGCCTCCAAAAAGCTAAAATATACACGTGCAACTCCGGCAAGCTACCGCCAGTGGAAACTTTTGAAAAAATATGGAAAAAAATCCGGTGTATTAAAGATAAGAGAGCCCTCACTGGAAAGCAAAAATGTCGTTGATTTGAGCACCTATTTTACAGAATATGAGGCGTTGGTTCAAAAAATAGAGGAAGATATCAAGAAGGCCGGTCAAACCAGCGATGAGATGAATACTTGCGGGCTTGAAACAGATGAATGCTGTTTACGTTATTTTGACCTCCAGTTAATAGAGGTGATCTACCTGAACAATAAAATGAACCGGACATTAAAAAGTAATGAACGGTCGGAAGTCATTCAAGAAGCCGTCCAGGTTTATAAAAAGACAAGAGCCATACAACGCATTCTGGAGAATAAAGGAGATGATCCTGAAGCAAACAAAAAGAGCCTGATCCACGCTTACAATAAAGAGAAGATTTTGTGCCCCTTAAACAGAGAGTCAAAATGCTGCCTGTACGACTACAGACCCATAAGGTGCAGATTTTATGGTATGCCCGAAAAGTGGATGGATCTTAATCTTATCAACACCATGCTTTCTGATATCTCACGAAATGTCTTTTTTGCATTTTCCGGATCATTTCTTGAAAAAAACGCCCTTACTTTTTCTCTGGCGAAAACGGTTTCAGGAAAGTTTGTACAAGAATATTTTCATTACCTGGCCTATCTGGCAACCGGTTCACAACATTAATCTTTCAACACATTCGCCACCTTTTCCTCCAACTCATCCTTGTCTATGGGTTTGACGCAGTATTCGCTTGCTCCCAACTTTAAAGATTCCCGTGCAGTCTCTATGGTCGGATACCCGGTGAGCATAATAACACGTATTGAAGGTGCTATCTTTTTTAGCTCTTCCAATACATCGACACCACTGATCTTTTTTAACTTAATGTCTAAAATCGCCAAATCCAGCTTATTGGATCGAGCATAATTTAATGCCTCTTCCTCTTCAGTAAATGGAAAAACCTCATGCCCTTTTCTTTGTAAAATTCTTTTGATGAGATTTACAGCATCCAATACATCATCCAATGCCAATATTTTCGCCATTACGCCTCTCTCCTTTTATAATCTTAAACCATTCCTCTTTTATTTTGATTTATTGCAAACGACCGGCAACGGGTAAGTGTACAATAAAAACAGCGCCTGGCTTATCCACGCCATTGCTCTCTTTTTCCAACCGTGACGGACTTTGGACTTCTATTGTTCCGCCATGCTCCTTGATAATACCGAAAGTTACCGATAGTCCCAGACCCGTGCCTTTCCCTACTCCCTTGGTCGTAAAAAACGGGTCAAAGATTTTTTCCATATTCTCAGATGAAATGCCTGTACCCGTATCGGCCACAGAAATTATCACCTCATTGTTGTGTTCATTAAAACGAGTTGTAATACTTATGACGCCGTCGCTTCCAATGGCATCATAGGCATTGTTGAACAAGTTAACGAAAACCTGTTTGAGCTTTTCTTTATCCCCCATAACCGGAGGTAAACTTGAGCCATAATTTCTTTTAATAATCACCCGTTCCAATTTATAAGTATGTTCTACAACAGCCGCCACTTCTTCAATGGATTGATTTATGTTGAGCGGGGTGACGTTACTTTCCATACGCCTGGAAAATCTCAAAAGATCGGCCACAATTTTACGGCATATTTTTGCCTGTTTCTCAATGGTCTTGATATCTGCATATATCTGGCCATACTCCTGTACATCTTCGAGCAGAAGTTGGGCGTATCCTAAAATGATACCCAGAGGGGTGTTGATCTCATGGGCGATACCGGCGGCCAACTGTCCTATGGACTCCATCTTCCGTGACTGAGTGAGCTGTTCCTGGACCCGTTTGAGTTCCGTAATATCCCGGCCGCTGCACAAAAGCCCTGCAATTTTGCCGTCAGTTTCAAAAACCGGAATTTTTACCACATGAAGCCATTTTTCACCTTTGGGGATCGAAATTTTGTGTTGTTTAATCAGGGGGTTGCCTGTATTGAATATACCCAGATTCTCTTGATGATACATTTGGGCCTGCTTACCGGGAAAGAGGTCAAAGTCGGTCTTCCCGACGATTTCATCCTTGTTTTTGCCAACTATTTTACAAAATGCCATGTTTACGGACCGGTATACGGATTGGCGATCTTGCAGTGATATGAAATCAGGTATGGCATCCAGTATGGTCTGAAGCAATTCCCTTTGTTCATTTAAGGTTTTTTCTGCATGCTGCAGACCGGAAATATGGACTTTTAACGATTGTGTCATGGTATCAAAACTCTCGGCAAAACTCTGGATTTCATCCCCCGAGCATTTTCGATAAACCGGACATTTTTGACAACTGGTTATCTTTTTGGCATATTCGCCTTCGACACAGGTTGGGCAAAGGGTTCCTGCAATATACCAGCAGCGAAGATGTAAATTTCCGTATGCAGGGCACTCCTGTTTGTTACAATTCATGATGTCCCAGCAGTTTTGTTTTAACACCGGCGCCGTATGGATATCCAGATTTCCCTGCAATGCCTGCTCTGATGACTCATGAAGGATTTTGATGCGCCGGGTTACGGGGCGGGCAAGGAACGCTCCCACAAACCCGGCAATGAGTATAACAAATGCGGTGGACAGGAATGCACTCAACATGATGCGGTTTATTGCTTTCTGGATCCTAATTCGAAGCAGTCCCAGCCGCACGGTTCCGATCCGGTCCTCACCAATAAGAACAGGAACAGCATAATCATAAATCAACCGCTCACCGGTATCCAGCAGTAGCATCGAAAATTTTTGATGATCCGAGACGCTATTCGCGGTTTTTAAATCCGCCGGGAAACCGCCTTTAAAAGTATGAACAAGGGGTTTTCCACTATCGTCCAGGACAAAGATATAGAAAATATCATCACTGAGTTGGACTGTTTTATCAACAAGGGTCTTCATTCTCAAAAAATCCATTGCCAGGATGGGTTCGGTTATGCGGGCCGAAAGATTAGCGCCAATGGAAATGCCGCGATTTCGGTTCTCTTCCAGTAGAGACTCTGTCATGATCCCGCTGACGACAAATAAGATGACGATCCCCAAGAGCAGGAGCAGAGAAAACATCCCAAAATAAATCTTACTGCGAAATCCCAATTTCATTATTTTTCCAGACTTATGCCCACCCTGGCAGCCAATTCTCTTACCGGATCAAAATCACAATCATCTGAAGGGATCACTCTGACGAAATCAGCCATTTCTAATATATGTTGGTGATCTTCTTGTTTAAAATCAAGCTTCAATAATGCTTTTCTTATTTTTCCCACAATCTTGGGGTCTATATCTGCCCTGGCAGCATAAACCCATCCCGGATACCAGCGGGTGTTGGCGATGACTCGAATCTCGTTGATATCTATTTTATCTGCAACCACGTTCAGAGTTCCTTCCCGGATGGTGCCTATATCGTATTTCCCGGCATAAACAGCCAGAACCACTTTTTCCTGCTTGCCACCGGGACCGGGGGTAAAAGCAATTTCACTGAAATCCGTTTTTTGAATGCCATGGTCAATAAAATACCCCAACGGGTAAAGATAACCGCCGGCAGAAGTGGAATCAACGGCTAACCAGCTTTTGCCACGGCAATCGCCAATGGTCTTGATGAGCTGGTTGTCTGCTCGGCAAATGATCTGGCCCCGGAAATTTTCCTGGTTATAAATTTCGGCGATACGCGCAAAAGCTCGTGCGCCATACCGGTGGGCAATTTTGATATATATAAATGGATTGGAGTAAGAGATATCCATCTTACCCTGACCGACCATGGTCATGTGCTGGTCAAAAGTGTCCGGAAATATCTGTTTTATATTCAAACCTGTTTCCTTGCGCAAAAATTCTACGAGCAGGTGGTGTCTCTGGTAGGATACCGTATGGGAGTATTGGGGAAGATAGGCATAGGTAATGACATCCGCTTCTTCTTTGAGGCTTACCTGTTCTTTTTTGCTCAGGTCAACTTTAATTTTTGGCTCATCCTGGCTGCAGCCGACAGATAGAAAAAGGCAGATGAAGATGACACTGAAGATTTTTTTTGGCATTTGGAAATTTCTCCGCCACGATTTACAGATAGGGGGTTATAACGACGATTGCAGTTACCCTCATTTTTTTCTAAAGGCATCCGCCTTTAAATTATAACGACGCATTATTTGCTGTAATACCTGACGCTCCAGCCCGCAGGACCGGGCGGCCTGTGTAACATTACCGTTGTTTGCCGCAAGAAGATTGCCGATATAGCCGACATTAAAGTGCTGCAACGTCTGCTCTTTGGCTTCCTTATAGGACAGTTGTTGGAAAGGATGTTCCATACGTGGACCATCTGGCAGGATTTCATTAACATCAATGTCACAAGGTCTGATTTCATCGGTGGTGGAAAATAATATTCCCTGTATAATAACATTTTCCATTTCCCTTACATTCCCAACCCATGGCCTTTTTAAAAAGAGATTCATCAATTCCGGAGACAGCCTTTTTAAAGGTTTATTTAATTTAGCACAATGTTTTTCCAATAAATGGTTGGCAATCAAAGGGATATCCTCGGGACGGTCCCTTAACGCCGGAAGTTCAATGGACACCACATTCAAGCGATAATAAAAATCTTCCCTGAACTCGTTGTTTGAAATTTTTTCAGCCAGGTTCTGATTTGAAGATGAAATTATCCGGACATCCACCTGGACAACTCTGGTATCTCCCAATGGCTTTATCTCTTTTTCCTGTAATACCCGCAGCAGTTTGGTCTGAATGGTGGGGCTGATATCTCCGATTTCATCTAAGAAAATAGTACCCTTATGAGCTTCTTGAAAAAGACCTGCTCTGTTTTGGGTGGCATGGGTAAACGCCCCTTTTTTGCAGCCGAACAGTTCACTTTCAAGGATATTCTCCGGCACCGTAGGGCAGTTTACCGCTACATAAGGGCCCCGACTGCGGTTACTCAGAGCGTGAATAGCTCTGGCCGTCAAATCTTTTCCGGTGCCGGTTTCGCCGGTAATAAGCACCGTCAAATCTGTTTTGGCTACAGTCTGGATGGTTTCATAGACCTTTTTCATGAGGGTACTCTTCCCCACCAGATTCTGGAATACATGAATATCCCAGCATTCTTTCTGAAGTCTCAAGTTTTCTCGTAATAGGGTACTTCTTTCAAAAGCCTTTTCGAGTCTCAACACCAGGGCGTCATGATCAAAAGGTTTGGTAATAAAATCATAGGCGCCGTTTTTCATGGCCTCAACCGCTGTATCGATACTTCCGAAAGCCGTCATCATAACTACCGTGACGTCAGGAGTCTCTCTTTTTATTAACTCCAGCAGTTCCAGTCCGCCCATGCCCGGCATTTTGATATCAGCCAAAACCAGATCAAAGCGGCTTTTTGCAAGCATCTGCAGTGCTATTTCTCCTGAGGAAGCCGTTTCAACCCTGCAATCCAGGGCGGATTCCAGGCTGCGTTTAAGAAGCTTCTGCATATCTATTTCATCATCAACCACCAAAATTGTTCCAGCCATTGGTTATCCTCCCAGATTCCTGGAAGTCGCTGTTAGAACGACAGTAAATGTAGTACCCTTACCCGGCTCGCTTTCCACAGAAATATTACCGCCATGATTTTTTATTATTCCATAGCTAACAGAAAGGCCCAAACCGGTTCCTTCTCCGGTGGGTTTGGTTGTAAAAAAGGGATCGAATATACGGGATATATTCTTTTTTTCAATACCGTAACCCGTATCAGTTATCTTGATGATAACCTGCTTGGTTGAAGGGTTGTATGCGGTTGACAACCTGATGGCGCCTGATTTTGCAACCGCGTGCTTTGCGTTCATAATCAGATTCATGAGCGCTTGCTTTATTTTCTTTTCATCCAGTAACAGCGGGGGTATATTCGTATCATAGTCTTTTTCAATTTCTATGTTGGATAATTCAGAATGATGTTGAATAAAATTCATGACCTGATCCAAAACCTCGTGGATTTTGATTGCCTCCTTTTCAGTTTGAGAGCTTCTGGCAAAATTGAGCAAGTCCTCCACAACCGATCTGCAGTTCTTGGCATGTTTTTCAATGATCTTAAGATCGGCATGTCTTTCGCTTTCAACATCTTCATTCCTTAGAAGCAACTGAGTATATCCAAGAATAATTCCCAATGGATTATTGATCCCGTGGGCAATACCCGCCGAAAGCTGTCCGATGGAAGCCAGCTTGTCTGTTTGGGCGATCCGGTTTTCGATTAATTTTTTTTGTTCAATATCTTTCACCAGATAATGAATGGTGTCTTCTGTTCCGGATGAACCATTTCTATCCAGACTTCCGCTGAGTAAGCAGTGAATGTGGCTATCGTTTTTGCGCCTTAGCTCAATCTCAAAACTTGAAATAAATCCATTTTCTTCAAGGGTGTTCTGAATCGTTGTCCAATCCGCATTCTTGGCGAAGACATGTTGAAAATATTTTTTCTTATCAAAAAATTCGGATTCATTATAACCCAGCATTTTATATCCGGCCGGATTCATATCCACAATCAAACCATTTTTTTTTGAAACCAGGATCATGTCCTTTGAAACCTCGAAAATACGGCGGTATTTGCTTTCGGAAGCTGCCAGTGATTCTGTCCGCTTGGCTACCAGGTCTTCGAGATTCTGATTCAGATAAAAAAGTTTTTCATGGGCCAACTGCAAATCCTGCTTATCTTTTAATACTTGTTGATGAATCTTCCATATGTGTTCAAAAAAAAGAGTTACAGATGCAACAAATACAAAGGTAAGCGTATTAATCGCTCCGCTAAAGGGGCGAATAGAGTCCCATATACCCTCATGTCCGGAAAATAAAAATTGATGTTTTAAAATATGTCCTGCGGATCGGGAGATGGCAAACGCTGCGAGCCCGAAACAAAGCCATAAAAAATACGTCCAGATGACGTTGTATGGATCGCTTTTCTTTAGCTCAAAGACTATCCCAAGACAAAACAAAGAGAGGATTGTCATCATTATTGAGCCGAAAATATCGACAAACCAGATTGGGAAAAAGGGGAGGGTCATAACTATCCATTCCTCTGATTTTCCGGCTTTTTAGTCTCTGAATGGCTTGCTTTTAAAAGATGCCTTAACCCGGAATACAAAAATAAAAGCGCCGGCACGCAAAACAGATGATCAAATTTTGCAAAATAAAACAATGTTTCAAGGGCCTTGCTGCCATTAGCGGTACTTAGCTGAATATGAGACGAATCAATTTTCAGTACCTGAACTACACCAAGCTGGTCATCTAAAAGGTGCACCAAAAATGCGTCTATATTCCAGAGGATCAAAAAGAATGCCGCGTATTGTATAAACCGCCATCCGGTTTCCTTGACAAGTTTTTTGTCCCTCAACCAGTGGATAAAAAAAACCATGGAAAACATAAAAAAGATATGGGCAATCTGGTGGGCATAAATTCCCTCTGGCGCACCATGTGACTGTGTGGCCAGGACATGATCCGGGTTTATAATACCCCAGGCAAAAATTGATAGAAAAAAAAATGTTATAGCTGTTTGTTTTTGTACAGTGAATCGTTTAATAATAGAACAGCATAAATATATTAACAGGATTGATATTACAAACCACAAACCGGCTCCGACAAAAAACGGTTCTCCGTTTAGCCCCTTAAATTTAAATACATATTCCTTTCCGAAAAGTTTTATAAGATTTTCAAGTTTATATGCTTCATTGATATATGCGAAAAATAAAAAAATAGGTAATAACCGGGTTACGAGGCTGATTAAAAATCCTTCAAGAAAGTACTCCCAATACACCTTATTCAGTTTTGCCTGGTCTATGTTTTTGGCAAGAAGTTTAGCCTTATCCGGATCATCATATTTTAGTGCTTCCTGGCGAATAGTAAACCAGTGTTCAAACTCTTTTTTTAATTCCCGGTATCGCCTGGTTTTAAATGTTCCGGTCAAAATTTTCGTTATGAGCACCGTAAGTAATGCGATTGTGAATATGGTAAATCCCGGACCCAGAGAATTGAGGGGGGCGAATATTGCATCAAGAAGATTTGATATATAATGAAAAAAATCTATAATCTTAAACCATACAATATCTAAAAAGTCTTCCATAATATATATTACTTATCATAATTTGTTTTTATTTTTCAACGTAAAAGACCAAAAGTATGCCTCCAATAAAACCACCACTCGCAGATACCGAACGGTCTTTCGAGTGCACCGGCAAAAAGACTGATAATGCCGAAGACAAACGAATTTGTCCAAAATGGTGAGTTGAGAGCGTTTATATGGCGGCAGCCACCGCTTCTTTGGCAAAATCGAGAAATCCCTGGGGAAAGGTTCCAAGATAAAGAATGATCACGATGAAAAAAATCCCCAGAAGGGTGGTGGAAAACCTGAGGCGGAGTTTCGGCATGGGGGATGGGACGCTGGAATAGGCCGCCCTCACCATCTTCAAATAGTAAAACATGGCAATACCGGTATTAATGACCGCCAGAATGACCAGCGCGTACATGTCCTTTTTAATTGCAGCGGTAAACAGGAACAGCTTTCCGGTAAACCCGATGGTGGGCGGGATGCCGGCCATGCCGAAAGCGCCCACAGCCAGGGTGAAGGCCAGCAGGGGCGACCGCTTGTACAGCCCCTTAAAGTCATCAAAACTGATGTTCTCCCCGTTGGGCGCCAGGTTGTAGATGACGAAAAAACAGGCCAGATTCATCACCAGATAACCGGCGATATAATAAATGCCGGAAACAAATCCGAGTTCAGTGGCACAAACCAGACCCACCATGATATAGCCCGCATGGGCGATGCTGGAGTATGCCAGAAGACGCTTGATATCAGTTTGCACCAGCGCCGACAGATTTCCAAAGGTCATGGAGAGCACGGCAAGGATAACCAAAACCCAGGTAAACTGGCCCGAATCCACGCCCGCCAAAAAAATTAGCCGGATCAACAGGGCGACGGCCCCTACCTTGGGAAGGGTGGCCACAAAACTCGACGTCTCGTTGGCCGCCCCCTCGTACACATCCGGAGCCCAGAAGTGCATGGGAAAAAGCGCCAGCTTGTAGAAAAAGCCGCAAAGCAGCATCACCAGACCGATCATGACGAGCGGCTGTTGCAAAATCATACCCGGGATAATGGTGACCAGATCGGCGAGATAGGTGGTGTGGGTCATGCCGAAGATATAGCTGATCCCGTAAAGGGAGATACCCGAGGCCACGGCACCGAACAGCACGTACTTGATTCCCGCTTCCATGGGCTTTCGGTATGCCCCGTGTTTGCGGAAGGGAATGATGATAAAAAGTGCAAAAGAAGCGATCTCCAGACACAGGATGATGGTAATCAATTCCACCGCGCTGCTCATGCAGGCCAGACCGAACGCACTCAGGGTAAGGAACAGATAATATTCAGGTTTAAGGGAGGTCCCGATGCCGGACAGCCCCTCTCCCAGATAAATTACGATAAACAGACCGAAAGTGATGATGACTTTGAATATCTGTGAAAACGCATCGATTCGGTACGCGTCAAAGAAAAGGGTGCCGTTTTGTCCGTACGTATATACGGATGCGGCCACGGCCAGTGATGACAAAACCAGCCCCATGCCTTGCAGTTGGCTCTGCTTCGGTTTTGCCAATGACACGGAAAAAAAGACCAGAATCATAAGGCTCAACGCCAGTTCGGGTAGAAACAGGTTCATTCGATAATTTTATAAAAACTCCTTTTTATTTGTTCATCAATGGTGAAACGCCAACAGGGTCTTAACCATCTCACCCAGCCCGTTCAGGACCGCATGATGCCCGGCCGGAGACGCGTGCATGCCGGACTCCACCTGCTTAACCAGATGGGCGGTGCTGGCATCCATAACCTCCAGCAAGGGAGTGGGATGAAATCCGATCCAGAATACAAAAACGGTGAGAAACATCAAGGTTGCCGTCTCCCGAAAATTTAAGTCAAACAGCTCGGACCGGGCTCCGGGGTAACGGTGCCCGTCCGAATCCGCCCAGACCATTTTTTGAACCAGCCGGAGCATGTAGGCCGCTGCCAGGATGGCCCCCACCACGGCAAACCCGCCCACGATCTTGTATTTGGTGAAGCAGGCAATAAGCACCAGCAATTCTCCCACAAAACTGTTGGTTCCCGGAAATGCCAGGGAGGACAGGGAGAAGATCACCAGAAAGGTCACATATATGGGCATCAGCATCCCCAGGGCGGAATTGTCTGAAATCTCTCTGCTGTGGGTTCGCTCATAAATCATTCCCACCAGGATAAACAGCGCTCCCGTGGTGATGCCGTGGTTGACCATCTGCAAAATAGCGCCTTTGATTCCCATATCGTTGAGAAGAAAAATTCCCAGAGTTACAAACCCCATATGACCCACGCTGGAGTAAGCAATCAGCCGTTTGACATCGCTCTGGCCCAGGGCAAGATACCCGCCGAAAATAATCGACATGATTGAAACCGCAATCAAATAGGGCATGCAGGCAATCGTGGCCGCAGGTGCCATGGGAAGGCAGAATCGCAAAAACCCGTACCCTCCCATTTTCAGCAGGATACTTGCCAGAATAACGCTTCCCGCGGTGGGCGCCTCCACATGGGCTGCGGGAAGCCAGGTATGCACGGGAAACATGGGAACCTTTATGGCAAAGGCCAGCGTAAACGCCAAAAAGATCCAGATCTGAAAACTAAAACTATAGGAGTGTGCCATTAACTCGGGGATAAAAAACGTGCCGGTGGTCACGTAAAGCACGATGATGGCCACAAAAAGAAATATGCTGCCGATCAGGGTGTATAGAAAAAACTTAATGGAG
>CAYPIW010000199.1:0-9221 GCA_964410925.1 uncultured Desulfobacteraceae bacterium | reverse complement strand
AACTTTAGTTCACTTCAAACTTTTTCAGCGATTTTTCAGGCAGAGCCAAAGAACTCTGACCACGCCCAGAGGACGTGGTTTTCTAAGCCGAAATAAAATCGTCAATCGTCAATCGTCAATTCCCTGATACTATTTAAACACCGGCTGCAAAGGGTTGGATGTTCTGAACTTATTCCGATGGAAGCGTCATATATCCAGCACCGTTCGCATTTATCACCGGTTGCCGGTTCAACCGAAATCCACAGGTTGTCGATGTCCTGGCTCTTAAAAGCGCCGTCAGGATTCCCCCCGTTAACCAGAGATGCTCCGGAAACAATAAATATGGTACTTAATTCATTTTCATAGGGGTGAAGTAATTTATACAGGGTATTATCTGTGTGAAGGGTAACCACCGCATCAAGAGAATGACCGATCAGCTTTTTAACTCTGGCTTCCTCAAGGGCTTTTGTAACATCGCCGCGAACGTCAAGGATTCGTTTCCATTTTTTTGCCAGTTCCTGATCTTTCCAGGCTTCAGTGACTTGAGGAAGAGACGTCAAATGAACACTTGCCTCATTTTCTTGAGTTCCCGGCATGAAGCTCCATATCTCTTCCGCGGTAAATGCAAGTATGGGGGCCATGAGCCTCGCCATGGTGTTTAGCAGAATGTGAATAACGGTCTGTGCGCTTCTTCTGCCTGTTGATTCAGACGGTGATGTGTATAACCTGTCTTTGAGAATATCAAGGTAGAACGCCGAAAGATCGACAATGCAATAATTGTACAGCGCATGGTAGATAATATGAAATTCATAGGTGTCATAAGCTTTGAGTGTCCGTTCAATCAGCTCTTGAAGCCGGTGCAGGGCAAACCTGTCGATTTCCGGCATAGAATCATAAGAAACGGCGTCTTTTTCAGGGTTGAAGTCATATAGATTGCCCAGCATGAATCTGCTGGTATTTCTGATTCTCCGGTAGGCATCGCTCAACTGTTTCAAGATGTTTTCAGAAATACGAATGTCATCCCGGTAATCAGATGCCGAAACCCAGAGACGGAGAATTTCTGCCCCGTGTTTTTGGATCACCTCATCCGGAGCAACCACATTCCCTAAAGACTTGGACATCTTTTTGCCTTTTGCATCCACAACAAACCCATGGGTCAATACCGATTCAAAGGGAGCCGCCCCTCGTGTCCCCACGGCCGTCAGGAGAGAGCTGTGAAACCATCCCCGGTGCTGGTCGCTCCCCTCGAGATAAAGATCCGCAGGCCATTTCAGACGGGGACGCCGTTCAAGTACCGCAGCGTGGCTGACACCGGAATCAAACCACACATCCAGGATATCGTCTTCTTTAACAAATGTGGTATGACCGCACTGCCCGCAGGCGGCATTTTCGGGAAGAAATTCTTTTGCATCTTTTTCAAACCAGATGTCAGCGCCATGTTCTTTAAATTTCGTATATATTCGATCTGTTATTTCCGGGTTTATGTATAAGGCACCGCAGTTTTCACAATAAAAAATCGCTATGGGAACCCCCCAGGCACGCTGCCGGGATACGCACCAGTCCGGTCTGTTTTCAATCATTCCGTAGATTCTTTCTCTTCCCCAGTGCGGTATCCATGTGACTTTGTCGATCTCTTCAAGTGATTTTTTTCTTAATCCGGTCTTGTCCATGGAAATAAACCACTGGGGGGTGGCCCTGAAAATCACAGGCTTTTTACAGCGCCAGCAGTGGGGATAAGAATGTTCCATTGTCTCCTGACCCACAAGGAGGTTATTTTCCCGAAGCCGGGCAATGATATCCGTATTGGCCTTGAAAACGAATTGACCGCTGAAGAAATCGGCTTCTTCCGTAAAACATCCCCTGTCGTCTACAGGAGAATACGCATCCAAACCATACAAAAGGCCCACATCATAGTCTTCACGTCCATGGCCGGGAGCGGTGTGTACACAACCGGTGCCCACATCCAGAGTGACATGGGGGCCAAGAATAATTATGGACTTGCGATCATATAACGGATGAAGACACTCTTTTCGCTCAAGACGGTCCGCTCGAATTTCGGCAAGTATGGAAAAATCCGAAAAACCAAAGGTTTTCATACAGTTTTCCACAAGTTCTTTTGCCAGTATCAGCACGTCTCCATTTTTCGTATCAACGGCGGCATAAATAAAATCCGGGTGAAGCGCCACGGCAAGGTTGGCCGGAAGGGTCCACGGTGTGGTTGTCCATATGACGACAAAAACCTTTTTATCACCCAGGTTGGGAATCTCTGTGCTCAAATCGTCCTTTAATGGAAATTTAACAAAAATCGACGGTGATGATTCGTCGTGATATTCTATCTCAGCCTCTGCAAGGGCTGTTTTGCAGCTGCAGCACCAGTAAATCGGTTTTTTGCTTCTAAAAAGGCTTCCTTGAGTTGCAAATTTACCGCATTCCCGGGCAATGGTGGCTTCATATTCATAGTTCATGGTCAAATAGGGATCCTCCCATTCGCCCATGACGCCCAGGCGTTTGAATTCCTGGCGTTGAATATCGATATATTTTTCGGCATAGACCCGGCATAACCTTCTAATCTCCGCCTGGGACATTTCTAATTTCTTTGACCCCAGCTCTTTTTCAACATTGTGTTCCACCGGAAGCCCGTGACAATCCCATCCCGGCACGTAAACGGCGTCATATCCGGTCATTTGTCGCGAACGAATAATAATATCCTTCAAGATCTTATTGAGTGCCGTGCCGATATGAATATGACCGTTTGCGTAAGGGGGGCCGTCGTGCAGTATAAACTTTTCACGGCCTTTGGACGCCTGTCTGATTTTTTCGTACAGACAATTCTCATCCCAGATTTTGAGCTGCCCGGGTTCCCGCTTGGCAAGACTGGCTTTCATGGGAAATTTTGTACTGGGAAGGTTGAGTGTTTTTTTATAGTCCATGCATCCTCCAAATTCGGATTTTAATCGAGCAGGCTGAAATTCAATCTTTGTAACACTTAAAATAATTTTTCAAGAGGTTATAAAGCCCACCGGTGACAAAATGTGAAAAATACTTGCAAAACCGCTTTCTGTCAAGAAAATAGGTGTACCTGTGTGTAAATCAAGGCCGTTGGTAAACGCTGATCCCTTGGATCCGATGTCAGGTTTCAGGTGTCAGGTTTAAGCGGGAAACGAGGTGACCCATGGCAATTATAGGTCTTAAGAAAATGTTTTTGGGGTCCGCCCATCTGTTGCCTGAAATAGGAGCCGAAGTTGATTGAGTCGAGATACTGGATACTGGTTTCCGGATACTGGATATTTATTAGGAATCACTACATTTTTTATCCAGGATCTAGTATCCGGCATCCAGGATCAGTCAGATAGCACCGCCACAGGCGCTTTAAAACTACGGAATTGCTGCCCCAAAATGATTTTCACAAACACGATATACGGATGTGGAGGATCTTGAGGTTTATAAAAATTAGAAATTCGGGGTCGTTAGAAAGAATGCATTCGTATGTTGAATGGGTTCCTGACACCTGAAACCTGACACCAAACAGGCATGGCCATCTTAGGAAACAACAGTCTTGATTTACACTGGAACCGGTCCTAATAAACGCCAAGATCTTTCAGGACGGTATTAATACCCAGTTTCCTGACCTTCAACCTCAGGAACTCGGCAATCGTCGGTTGATATGGTTTTACTTTAAGATACATATTGGCTTCCGAGGGGATTTTGCTTCCTTTCTTATTATTGCATGACCTGCAGGACGCCACACAGTTTTCGAAATCTGTTTTACCTCCCCTGGATTTGGGGATGATATGGTCAATCGTTAATTTTCGTTTTTCACCGCCGCAATACGCACATTTAAATCCTTCCCGGATAAGCACGTTCTTTTTACTGAAAGGGACCCTGTTGATGTAAAGTGTTCTGATAAGCTTTATCAGCCTCATTACTGCAGGAACTTTTACGGCAAGCCCTTCAGCGGTTCTGATTAATCTTTGAGAATGCCTTAACACCTGCACTTTACCCTTTGCGACCAGACACATGGCCCTTTTCCAGTTTACAACATTCAGAAAAGTATAGTCGGCATTGAGCAAAACACATTGATCCATAGCTCTATCCCCTGTTCAATTATTCGAAAATCCTGTATCCTATTTTTTTGAAAAAATCAATATATCTTTAAAGGTTGAATGTTAATTTTTATAAAAATTCACAGCACCCCTATGTGTGTAAAGGAGGTGTTGGACAGGAAATTGCGGCTGCAGGGAAAAACTCCTTGACAATCAGGAAACATTTTTAATAAATGGGTTCGGTTTATCCAATATGCGATAAGAAATTGCATTTCTTCTAAAAAAAATCTGTTACATATTTTAAGCGAGATAACAAGCCAGGAAGGCTGGATCGGATTGAAATTCATGCATTCTTGGCTTTTTTTATTTTTGGATACAGGTTGTATTTTTTTTAGATACGAACGGCACGGATTGCGCAATTTTTAATTTGAGCGCATTAGGGATCGTTGCAAAAGAACACAGGAAAATCAAACTGAAAAACAATCTTAACAACAACGAACTTAAAAGAGAAATCGGTCTTTTTTCAATAACCGTTCTGGTCATTGCCAATATGGTGGGTACCGGAATATTCACCACCTCCGGCTTTATCATTCAAGAACTTGGAAATCCCCAAGCCTTGCTTATCTGCTGGCTTGTGGGAGGGATCTTTGCGCTTTGCGGAGCGCTCTGCTACGGAGAACTGGGTGCCATGTTCCCGAAAGCAGGAGGGGAATATGTATTTTTGAAGGAAAGCTTCGGGAAATGCATGGGTTTTCTTTCCGGCTGGATCTCTTTGATTGTTGGATTTTCCGCACCCATTGCCGCGGCGGCCATTGCATTTGCGACCTATTTTTATCGAACCTTTTCCCTTCCCCATGGTCCCGAACCAACACTTGCTTTTTTCGGCGCGACCCTTGTCACTCTCTCATCAAAGGCTCTTTTGGCCATCGCGATTATCATCATCTTTTCCCTGATCCACTATCACAGCCTGGTTATGGGAACCCGGGTTCAGAATGCATTGACGCTGTTTAAGATAGGACTGATCGTGGCGTTTATTGTCACCGGCCTGTGCTGGGGCAACGGTTCAACAGGCCATTTCTCCTCCAATCTTGATATGGATATCCTTTTTGAGGGCAAGTTCGCGGTCTCTCTCATCTTTGTTTCATTTGCCTACAGTGGCTGGAATGCCGCCGCCTATCTGGGAGGTGAGATCAAAAGGCCCTCTGCAAACATCCCGCTTGCTCTTTTTACGGGCACGTTCGTTGTTCTATGCCTTTATCTCCTGCTGAATATTTTATATATTTATGCACTTGACACAAAACAAATGAGCGGAGTCCTTGAAGTAGGGGCAAAATCCGCGGTCTCTTTGTTTGGCGAACATCTGAGCAGATATTTCAGCGGCGCCATCAGCATTGCCCTTCTCTCGGTCTTAAGCGCCATGATCATGACAGGGCCGAGAGTCTATTATGCCATGGCAAAAGACGGGGTTTTCTTTGAGCTTTTCGGCAAGGTGAACAGTCTTCGCAGGACCCCGGCCTATTCCATTTTCCTTCAGGCAGGTATCGCCATTCTCATGGTCGTCACCGCCTCCTTTGACAAGCTGCTCATTTACATCGGTTTTACCCTTTCATTGTGCGCCATGCTTACTGTGGCCGGAATGATCGTCTTAAGGAAAACACAGCCGGAATTGAAAAGAAGTTACAAGACATTGGGCTACCCGGTAACGCCGCTGCTGTTTATTCTGGGAAATCTCTGGATCATTTATTTTTCCATTAAGAACAAACCCATTGCATCCTTGTTTGGAATGGGTACAATCGGTTTGGGTGTTTTGGTTTATCTTTATTTTAAAAAGTCAAGGAAAGATCATGAAATTTAGAAAATTGATATTCTGCTTTCTGGCAATGGCTGCCATGTCACCCGTATTGCTTTATGCCCATGGGGTAACCAGCAAAATAGACACCGGAGGAATTGTTGTAAGTGCAATGTATGACACGGGCGAGTCCATGGATTATGCCAGGGTAACCATTTCAGCGCCGAATGCGAAGTTAAAATTTCAGTCCGGAAGAACTGACAGGAATGGCAGATTCTGTTTCTTTCCCGATGTCAGCGGTAACTGGAAGATGGTGGTCGATGACGAGATGGGACATCGGTTGGAAGTCAATGTGCCGGTTGATGAGGCGATGGTATTGCGGGCAACCCATGAAAACGTAAATTCAGGACGAGGCTTCCTTACTCGATACGGGAAGGCCGTCACAGGTGTCTCTGTTATTTTTGGAATCTCAGGAATTTTATTTTGGTGGAAAGGAAGGAAAACCGGAAAATAAATCATTTTATCGGCACGTTGAAATAAACAGGCACAACATATCTTTTTTAATTACACAGCATATCCAATTTACCTCAATAACCTCGTTTTACCTAATATCTCAACAAATTACATAGCCGAATCAACAGGGTCATTTAATATGCCAGAACGTATTGAAAAGTGGTTCTTCTCAAGGTTAGCTGTAGAAAGCCTGGTAAATTTTCAGTGTAAAGTATCGCAGATCGCGAAACCCGGAGGTTAATGTAACATTTCTATACGGTTGAATGTTGCGCTGACTGCAATTTAACGCAATACTCTAAATTTATTTGACAACCGGGCTCGCCTTTAATAAGGAGATAAAAAGAAAAGGGAGAGCAACATTTTGATGCAATGGATATTGACAAGGACGGGAAGATTAGCAAAGAGGATCAAATGGTTAAAGCCAAAGAGCGTTTTAAGACAATGGACACTGACGACAACGGATTTCTGACCAGAGAGGAAGTCGAAAAATCCGGATTATGGCCACACAAAGGATATATTGTATAAACGTCTCTCGAATGCCATGCACAAAAACTTGTGCATCGTGCACATTTTTCTGTGCATTTCAACTCTTCCTTTAAAATAATTTCCTGATCCGTGCCATTTTAAAATAATCCTGGAAATCCTTATGGAATAAAGGTTTTCGGCGAAATACGTACAATAATATGTCAACCAATCAACTTTTGGCACGTATATTGTATTTCAAAACCTATAAAAATATACCCTGTTGATTCCGTAATAATGAGGCTACCATGAAACCCAACATCATGTTTGTTAGCCATTCCATCAGTGTATTTAATCCTTAAGATAGATATTTATGGATGAGCCTTACCATTTTTTTTTATTTTGTCTGTCCGCTTGAGGCGTTGAAGGCAATAGATTCTGAGGAATTTGCTGTTGTCGTTTCGGATCAATCGATGTCAGGAGCAGAAGGCAGAGGATGCCAATATTTCAACCTTGTACCGTATTTTCATTTCTACAATAGGATATTATATGATGAAGACTCAAAAAGAGTTTACAGAGCACAGAAAACATGAACGATTCAAGGTCAAGAACGGTGCAATGGCGATTATTAACCCAACGAATGCCCTTGCTGCAAATCAAAAGCATTGTCAAATTTTAAATATCAGCCAGGGCGGCCTTGCCTTGCGTTATATCATTAGAGATGGCGAATCAAACGAGTCCATTGAATTAGATGTATTATTTATCCAAGATATCTGCTTTACATTTTTGAAAAGTTTACCGTTTAAAAGTGTTTGGATTTCCCATACAGCCAGTAAAACCTCATTCAGCAAATTAAGAATTGAACAACAAGGTGTTGAGTTTGGAGAAATAACGCCCCAACAGGAATCCCGACTGGATCGTTTTCTCGAAAAATGCACCCTCAGGTGAGTTTTACCCCAAAATACACCTTCAAACATCTAGAATTCCTTGACCTTTTTTATCCATCCTATTATTGTCCCAAATGAACTTAAACTTTTTTTTAAAGGAGTATTTACAATGAAAGCCTTCACATATGATGACATCCTCCTGGTACCGTCTTACAATCACTGGGAATCCCGAAAAGTAGTGGACATTTCCATGAGCTGTAAAAAGGGAAAACTGTCTATTAAGCTACCATTGATGACAGCCAATATGGACACGATCACCGAGACGGAGATGGCCAATTTTATTGGAGCAAAGGGCGGCATTGGAGTTCTGCATCGTTATCTGACAATAGAAAATAATGTGCGCATGTTCAAGGATTGCAGGTATCCGGTGTTTGTCTCGGTGGGCTGCGGTCCCGGTGACTTGAAACGGGCCGAAGCTTTGCGTGACGCCGGTGCGGATTATTTTTGTATTGATGTCGCACATGCCCATGCCAAATATGTGGGGCGAACCCTCAAGAACATTCGCATGATGCTTGGAAACGAAGCCTGCATTATGGCCGGCAATGTGGCGACTTACGCAGGTGCCGATCACCTTGCTTCCTGCGGCGCTGATATCGTAAAAGTGGGGATCGGTGGGGGCTCCGTCTGTACGACAAGGGTTAAGACCGGTTTTGGCGTACCCAATCTTACGGCAATAAAAAACTGCTCACGGGTGGATCGCTCGATAGTGGCTGATGGCGGAATTCGGTATCCCGGAGACATCGTCAAAGCGCTGGCTTTCGGAGCAGATTTTGTTATGCTGGGGAGAATGCTGTCCGGAACCCGTCCCACCCCCGGCTCCGTGATTCGTAAGAAAAATCAAAATGGAGAACAAGTAACGGTGAAAACATATCGGGGAATGGCCAGCAGCGAAGTCCAGGAGGAATACTATGGCGGCATTGGCGAATGGAAAACCTCGGAAGGCCTTTCAATTGAAGTCCCCTACCGGGAAGACGAAGATAAGATTATCATGGACATCATCGGCGGATTGCGATCAGGTCTGACTTATGGCGGTGCAGCCACCATTGCCGAGTTGCAGAGAAAATTGGATTATATCGAGATCACAACATCAGGCGGAAAGGAAAGTTTCACCCACGGGCTTTTGTAACAAAATTCGAACGCCGGAATATTGAAACAATTGATTTGACCCGCATTGTGTCACTTCAATATCCGCCGGCCATTGACTTTTTGTCGAGTCGCAAGATGCACCCACGATGGGAGGTCAAGCGTGTCGCGCAAAGCGATCAACGCGCTCCCGAATTCTTTTGCATTCGAGAGGCGCGAGCCGGCTACGTTCTGTCTGAGCGCCTGTGAATATATTCAAATTAGGGATGAAATGCTGCGGATGGCCGTAAGCTACAACATCAACATTGTTGCCGGAAGCTTGCCTAAAAGCGTGACCCAAAAACTTCATGAAGACTTGACCCAAAAGCTTCATGAAGACTTAACCCCATTTGTAACCGTTCACGG
>CAYPIW010000198.1:0-6583 GCA_964410925.1 uncultured Desulfobacteraceae bacterium | reverse complement strand
CAGGGCGCTGATACGCTTTGCATCGACGCTTTCATCGACCTTGCGAACCGCTTCTTCCTTGGTCGCGCAAACCGCTACCAGTATCAAGGCATCGTTAATCGTTAGATCTTCTATCAAGTCCTTTTCATATGCATCAATTTCTTTAAATTTTTTTTCTAAAAGCCCCATGGATCATTTCACCTCTTTAACGCTTCTTAACATATTTCACTCCTTTGGGGTGCATTACCAGTTTGTTAATTGCTATCCAGGACTTTTTAGTTTCAGGTGTCAGGTGTCAGGTATCAGCTAATTCGTTTCTTACTCCTGACACCTGACACCTGATTGCAAGGCTTTCGCTCAAAAAAATGAATAAGTTAATGGGTGAAAAGCATTTTAACAAATCGGTAATGCTTCCCTCCTTTGGTTACGAATGGTAATGAATTGGCAATACATAAATAAAACCTGTTCGGAATATTATGGGCGTATCCGTTTTTTTATTTATAATCCACGGCCGGATGACGATAAATACGGTTATGACATTATTTTTGTGCGCCGAGCCCTGTAGATGCGCTTAAATTTTCCGAATCAATTTTCAGATTCCGAGACATCGAATTACCGGCAGGTGAGCAAACAATTACAGGCAATACCCCATGTATTTGGATTTTATTTCGGTTATTGTATCGGTGTGTCAGTTCTCTGGTTTCTGGCCAGGTCACATTATATAGAATAATGGATGACCCAAACAATCGGAAAAAAAAAGCATACAAGGAAAAACGATTGAAAGGGAAAAAAATAAAGCAGAGAGAATATGTTCATTGCTTTAAAAGAAAAACTCACGACTCATTTAAGCAATAAATAATAAAATTCAACAGAATACATGATTGCCCTTATATACATTTTCGACGGACGCTTCTAAAATAAATCAAAACGCGATAAACCCTGTTCCGATAGCGTATGGGTCGTTTCGGTCAATGAAACGAAAACACCGGTATTAAGAGGGAAGGGTTTTGGGGCGCTTAAAGCAAATTTAATTTTTCTTCGCCTGAAAACGTGGTTTTCCGGCACTAACTTTTTAATTTAAGGGGGTCATTATGAGTAGCAGCACGTACAAAATCATCGAAGTCGTGGGAACAAGTGAAGTCTCCTGGGAAGAGGCCGCAAAAAGTGCGGTGGATACCGTGAACAAAACGGTCAGGGATTTGAGAGTTGCGGAGATAAATAAACTGGATATGAAGATCGAAGACGGGAAAGTCACTGCCTACCGGGCCCGAGTAAATGTATCCTTTAAATACGAGGAATAGTAAATAACGGATGACTCGCAGCAGGTGACTCAAGCCTAAAATGTTATGCCTACTGTTTGTAACCGAGAAATAGGCGTGTAATTCCCCAAAGTAATTCCAAATTGAGCAAAGGAGATAAAAATGACTATTTATGCATCCTTTTTGAAAATGACTGCGGAAGGTAACAAAGAAATCAAAAGATCTCGGGAGCGTTTTGAAAAAGGCAAAAGAGGGGTGGAGAAACTAGGCGGCAAGATATTAGATGCTTATTACATCGTTAGCAAAGGAGAATACTTAATTATCAGTGAATTTCCAGATCACGACGCCCGTGTCAAATCCATGGTCCACACCCTTCAAGAAGGGAATGTAAGCTATGAAGTCTTTCGGATGCTGCCCGTTGAAGAATATTTTGAATTGGTCGAGAGCGCTTAATCTTTAAATCGGCATTTGATGAGTTCTCCATAAATAATTACTGTGGATTTTTCAGCTCTAGGGAATTCGAGGCATCCATTTCTCCGCTTCAAGTGGGATCTTCGAGCGGCGTTATCAAAGGTTTGCAGTAGGTCCACGGAGGTCCATCCCGCTTGATCAGCGGGGCTGCAACCTTGATGAATCCCTTTTCGGCACTTACTGGAGCTACCGATGCTCCGGGACTTGAGCGAAGCGAAAATAGCGCTATTGGGCAAATGAATGCCTCGCGCTCGTGAAATATGGATGGCCACAAGGCATGGCAGACGGAGAGATTGTGGAAAAAGGGCGCGGTTTATGGATGGAGAATAATTAGGGGCAGGGAAGGGAAAATTTTACCTGAGTTCCCTTTCCGATTTTCGAGGAAATGTCACACGTTCCATTGCAGACTTCGGCCCGATCCTTCATTCCTTTTAAGCCGAATCCGCTCAATGAACCCGGATTGGAAGGGATGGCCTCGGGATCGAATCCGCAGCCGTTATCCGTCACGCATAGTTCTATGCAATCGCCGGATTCCGCCAAACTCAATTCTATGGTGTCGGGCTCTGCATGCCTGAAGGCATTGTTCAGCGATTCTTGGATCACACGAAAAATCGTAATTTTCAGCATGTCGGGAATGTTGTTTTCATCCACAATGAGCCGGGTGATGATCCGGGTATTTGGGTAATAATCACCCTGTTCACGGCAAAATGCACGGATCGTTGACAGCAAGCCCATATCCTCCAACATGGACGGCATCAGGTGGCTGGAAATTCGACGAACTTCCGTGATGGTATCCTTGATGTTGGAGACAATTTTTTCCAGGGAGACCCCCTCGGCCGGAGGGCTCATGTCCATATGTTCCAGTTTTTCCTCGAGGGCAAATTTAATGGCCGCCAGATTGCCGCCCACGCTGTCGTGAAGCTCTTTTGCGACCCGTTTGCGTTCGTTTTCTTGGGCCTCAATGATTTTGCGTGACAGTAATCGCAACTTTTCCTCGGACTCGCGTAACTTCTTTTCCGCGTGTTTACGTTTGCTGACGTCCACAAACGAAGCCATTTTACCCAGGATGCGGTTCTGGTTGTCCATTGCCTCGGAAAAAGAAACTTCCACCGGACAGATCGTTCCGTCTTTATATTCAACAACGGCTTCCGCGATTTGGCCGCCGCCAGGTTCGACAATACACCTCACGTCGGCGAATTCCGCAACCCTGTCTGAAACAAACAGACCGGCCGCATTTTTACCGAGTATTTCCTCGGGGTTGCCATATCCGAACATCTTCAGGAAACGAGGATTTGCGTATTGAACGGTGCCCTGGTTGTCGGTGATGATAATACCGCTTGCCGCCGAATCCAGAACATCTTTGTAAAAATTGGCCGTGTGATCGTTCTCGAAATATTGAATTCCCGGAATATTAATAAGCGTCATACAGTTATCTCATTCAATAGAAAAACGTCCCTTTTGCCTGATTCCGGCGTCAGAACATTTTTTAAGGTTTCAAAATGTTATGCGGTTTAAAGGTGTTGACTCGGGATAAGGTTCTGAAATTTTATAAAGATAAGAATTTGTTAGCACCTTTTAAATTAAATAGCAATGAGTTTATGAGGTTATACCGCAAGGTGAATTCCGTATTTGTGTAAGGGAGAGACATTAGAAAAACGGAGATGAGGGGTTACCCCATCCAGAGATCCGTATCCACGAGGCCGAGCTTGACCGAATGGCGAAGCAGCTCAACGGTGCTACGGCAATTAAGCTTTCGCATAATATTGGAACGATGGTTTTCTACAATGAGAATGCATACTTTCCGGCTCACGATTCGATTCCTTGAAATGAATGTTTTTTTTGGTTGATTCGAGCGGTCTGGAACATCCGGAGGCCTTGACCGAGAATAAACGGCACGAGACTCATGGCGATCAGCAGCACCCAACCGGTAATCCCCGGATCCCGGGTCTTTAATACCGTGGATAAGCCAGGCAGATAAACCGAGGCCGCCAAAAGGCCCGCACACAGCAGTATCGAGCCCAGGATATAGGGATTTCTTACAATATCATTGTCAAACAGCCGCGTTCCCGGGTTTCGGAGATTGAAAACAAACCATACTTTTCCGAATGCAAGCGTCAGGAATGAAACCGTGACCGCCCGAAGATGTTCAAAACCCAGGACATAGTGTGCCAGGGCCAGACCGACCAATACGCAGGCGGCCATCAGGGCTGCCCATCCCGCAATGGCAGACCAGTGTGCTCCTGTGAGAATTGATTCTTTCCGCGGCCGGGGTTGGCGCTTCATCATATCAAGTTCGCCCGAACTCATTCCCAAAACCAGGGTAGGAAAAACATCGGTAATCACGTTAAGGTAGAGGATTTGGAGCGGCAGAAGAGGTATGGGAAGGGTTAAAAAACCGCCGGCCCAGTCGATTCGGGCGGTTTTGCAACGGAGTCGCCTCTTTTTCGGCGCTTTCCGCAAGCTCCGAAATATGCCCCAGCTGGGTTTGCATTCCCGTGCTCACGACTACGGCTTTCCATATTGAATCTGAATTTTATTGGGTTTTGTCTCTTCCGATTTTGGAAGCGTAATTTTTAAAACACCGTCCTTGAACTTTGCTTCGACTTTATCGTTCTGCACTTTTGAGGGCAGTCGAATGTTCCGCTGAAATGATCCGAAATAACTCTCGCTGAAATGATAGCCTTATCTTTCTTCTTCTTCTTCTTCTTCTTTCTTTTTTTTCTCCTTTGATGGATAAAAGATCACCGGCTACATTTATGTCCAAGTCTTTACAACAAATCAAAATCCGCTTTCCGTAAGAGTCCGGTTTTGCTAAAATCATATTTTTCGAAAAGCGACCGTTTTTCTTCGGGAGTCATTTGTTTAATTTTTCATCCGTATATTATATGTGTGAAGGAATTACTTTATTTCCCAGTGGCACCTGAAGTAAATAAGGGTAATCCTGTAGAATCGAGAATAGAATTACGTAGAAGCAGTTATGGGGATGCCATCGAGACTTGCATTCAAAATGGGTGAAAAAATTATGTTAAATACATGTTTTTAACAATTTAGTGCTTGCATTTCAACAGGTAAAATCAAAACTCTAAGTGATCACTTATTCAAATGTAAAGTAACGGCGGAAAGGAAAATTCTATTCATTGGATTTATTTAATCGTACAGCTTTAAAAAATTTGATGAAAAATCAAGAAGGTGTTTGTGTTTCTCTCTTTATGCCCACGGAATCGTCACCGGCGAATAGTCAACAGAATCAAATTAGATTTAAAAACCTTCTTCGCGAGGCGAAGAACGCCTTGATTGAGAAAAAGCATCCGGAGGCAGGCACCGACGATTTTTTGGAGCCGGCGCATAATTTATTGAACGATTTTTTTTTCTGGGGAAATCAACGTCGCGGCTTTGCTTTATTCCTGTCACCGGATGTTGTTTCACCATTTCGAGCACCGATCACATTTGAAGAACTGCTTGTCGTGGGCAACCGTTTCCACACAAAACCGCTTCTTCCGCTTCTAAGCGGTGACGGTCAGTTCTATATCCTGGCTATCAGCCAAAATGAAGTGAGGCTTTTTTAGTGCACGCGATACAGTGTGGATGATGTGGAGTTGAAAGGTATTCCTAAAAAACTTGCCGAGGTTCTTGAATATGATGATCCGGAAAAACAACTACAGTTCCATACCCGAACGCCGACGGGCGCACAAAAGCGCTCCGCCATGTTTCACGGTCATGGTGTGGGTATTGATAATTCCAAAGACGATATTCGCCGGTATTTTCGAAGGATTGACAAAATGATCCGAGAGGAGCTCGGTATGAACGGATTTCCTTTGGTGCTGGCGGGTGTGGAGTATCTTTTTCCCCTATACAGGGAGGTGATGACCTATCCCTATGTTTTAAGCCAGGGTGTTTAAGGCAATCCCGAAGCCCTCATGGCCGAGGATTTGCACCAAAGGGCCTGGAAAATCGTGAAACCTTTTTTTCAGCAGGAACAGAAAAAGGCGGCCGACAGTTATCGCCAGTTAACCGGGAGCGGGTTTGCATCCAATAGCATTGCGGAGATGGTTCCGGCATCCTATTATGGGCGGATAGATGTGCTCTTTGTTGCCGTGGGCGTTCAGATATGGGGAACTTTTTGTCCAAACAGAAATGAAGTACGGTTAGAACCAGGAAAGGAACGCGACAGCGAAGATCTGTTGGATTTTGTCGCCATCCATACCCTTCTGAAGGGCGGCACGGTATATGCGATCACACCTGATGCGGTTCCGGACGATGCGCCGTTAGCCGCGGTGTTACGGTACTGAACAAAAAATCTGAAAAAAAAAGCCCTGAAAGAGGAAAAGAGAACAGTTTGAGAAACCGGATTTTCGGAGGAGATTAGCATGTTTTTTACAGACGTAATGACCGCAATAATCGTTGCCACAGTGATAATGGTGCCATTATACCTTACGGGAAGGACCGGACCCTGGTCAGGCCGGATTTGGTTTGGTCTGGTCCTGTTTTTGTTTACCTGGGTCGGCGGCGTCTGGGGAGGGCCCTATGGACCGGTGTTATGGGGGGTGAGCTGGTTGCCCTTTGTTTTTTTCGGTCTGATTTTTGCTCTGTTGATGGCAGCGGGTGTGCCGCGACGGTTGCCTCGTGGACGGTTATTTTCTTTTCGCCAGGTTGTTTATGCGAGGGTTTACGTTTCGCAAGCCTTACCGGAAATCGATGTCATCGGATCGTGGCAAACCGTGTGGACCAACTGCCAGGAAAACTTCGTCCAAATTCAAGAATTCGTGGGAAGCATCATTGACCGGCGCACATTTCAAATCATACGCAGTGTCACACGGTCTTTTTTGCGGCGAAGAAAATCATTATTTGACCAACGACTGTTGGACGGTAAAATT
>CAYPIW010000197.1:0-10362 GCA_964410925.1 uncultured Desulfobacteraceae bacterium | reverse complement strand
CAACAGAATCCGGTTTTGGCTTCTTTACAAAAAGCTTTTTAAAGGCATTAATCAGTTTGCCCATAACATTAACCTGTTACAAAAATAATCAAACCCGGGTTCTCAAGATCCGGCTTTTTAGTAACATCTCAATCTGTTCGGTTAAAATATAAGAAAAAAAGGCTAAAAGCAAGATGGAACCCAAGCCTGCCTTCAGCCTTATTAAAGCGGCAGAGCCGCATTTTGTTCTATGGCATGGCGAACGAATTCTGTTCAGTGTTCCAGCTTCATCCCCCACCCTTCAAACATATACATAACTGAAAAACCATACCAGAGGGTATAGACAACATAAAACACCAGAGAAAAGATAACAATTCCCACCCGGTCTGATAGTTTCTTAGGCTCGATTTTATAATAATTGTAAGAACATTCCACCGCCTTCTTTACAACCTGAGAAACCACTTTAGCTGCGTCGAACTCCTTTTGCTTTGTCAGGTCCCTGTCCATAGAATTAAGCGCGTTCCACCAGTTAAACAGGACTTGTCTTTCATTGTATCCGTATTTGGACGAAATTGTCTGACCGTCATTTATATACATGCGGTCTGCATCGGCGAGACAGTTTGCAAGGATTTTGCCCAAATCTCCCTCCACCCTCAAACCGGTTCCGGAGACGTTGACCCGCGCGCCGCCCTTCATAAACAGGGGGGCTGTCTGTTGTGCCCGGGCCTCGTCTGCCATCTCTATGACCACCTGAACGGATTTTCCGGAAAACGCATGGGTTTCCTTCTTCACCGTTTGAATGTAATAGGCCGATCCTTTTGATATGGAGTTGTACAGGTTGTCCAAATATTCCAAACCGTTTTGCCCCTTGAAGATCGGTGAAAATATTATTCCCAATATTACTGCAAATCCGATGAGTAATCCAAAACCAATACAAAATTCTTTCTTATGTTCGATCATGATTTAATCTCCTTACCTTTAAGCACCCGGATATGGATAAGGAACGTGCCGGTTACCCAGATCGCGAATCCGGAAATTACGATGAAAAAGGCCCAGACACCAATGGATTCTAAAAAAGCGCCTGTGCCTTTTGGTATTGTAATAACATCCATGGCGCCCAGCTTGGCAGGCAATGCGAAGATACGATTCAGAAAACCGGCCAAAACAGCCATGGCGTAGAAACCGCGGATCGTGATACCGGGAACGACCTTTGTGACAATTGCACCAACCTGAATACCCACCAGGGAGCCCAGCAGCATACCCATGGCCAGGGTATAAAAAATAAACCCGTAAATCGCGTACTGGCTGATTGCGGCATAGCCGGCGGTAAATACAATCTGAAAAATGTCTGTTCCTACCGTGGTCATGGAGGAAACCCCCAGGACGTAGACAAATATGGGAAAGGTTAAAAAGCCGCCGCCAACGCCCATGATACCGGCCGCAAGTCCGACCAGGGCGCCGCTTAAGACCAGAAAGATCCATGAAATACTCCTTCCGGTCGGGGTAAGATCAAAATCAAATTTGACTTTGGGAGCAATATTGATGGCCTGAAGTTTTTTGGGAAGATTTCCCATTTCTACCCCTTCTATTTTTCCGCCATGGACATCCTTTCCACGAAAGTCCACCCGTTCAGCCTTTTTTGCCCTGAGAAAGTCGGTCATGGCGTAAGTACCAAGAAAACCCAGCATAAGGGAATAGACTGTTGTGATAAATACGTCACTGAGCACCGGATTGATCTCATAAAGCACACGGTTGATAACACCGCCGAGGGTTGCGCCTAAAATAGCGCCGATAAGAAAGACCGCTGCAAGGCCAACGGAAACATTCCCCAGCTTCCGATGAATAACACTTCCCATGATGGCCTTTGCAAAAATATGAAACAGGTCTGTCCCGACGGCTAATATACCTTTAACCCCCGCGCTCATCAAAGCGGGCGCAATGATGAAACCTCCGCCTGCACCGATGCAGCCGGTAATCAGTCCTGCGCCCAGTCCGATAAGGATCGAGACGATAAATATACCGGTGCTGTAAAAAGCAGGGCTGTAAGCTTTGTTGCCGCCCAATAAATTCGGCAGGGCTCCACCGATCTCATCTGCAAACGCAATTCCTCCCAATATTATGGGAATGGTCAGCAAACCTAGTATTAAAAGCCGTTTTTTATCACTAAAAACAGTATTGGATACACCGATCTCCCACCGTGCATGGGCTTTTGCGCCCATCATCATAAATTGACCCCACTGTCCAAGAAAATTCACTTCGATACCGATCCTTTCGTTTTTTTATTATCTTATTATTTTTTCAAGATTTTTGATTTTCTCCTGCTGAATTATTTTTTTCTTAAACGCATCCTGGAGCATGTAAAACAGTTCATCAATACCAGCGGGCTTCATAAGATAATCAAAAGCACCCAGCTCCATCCCTTCTATGGCCACTTCCAGGCTGGCGTGGCCGGTCAGCATAATTACTTCCATCAAAGGATTTTTCTTCTTCATTTCTCTTAATGTCTGTATGCCGTCGATACCCGGCATCCTTACATCCAGAACCGCCACATCAATCTCTTTGACTCCGATTATTTTCAACGCATCTTCACCGCTTTTTGCCGTAATGATATTGAGTCCTCGTTTCGTTAGCCGCTTTACCAGAGTCTGTAAAAATTCCAGTTCATCATCGACCAGCAGAACATTGAAGTTTTTCACCTCCATCACCTCCCTGATTGAACTTCCCGGGCGTTTTTTGCCGGCCCAACCGTGTATCACTTTCTGCCACCCGTTCGCTCTTTAAAAAAATCACGGACATTGACCATATATCCCCTTTAATAGCAAGACCAATGCCAACAGCGGATGCAGGCGATATATGCTATAATCAATTGATAATATAAAAAATTGTTTTTGAGGAGGAGATTAAATTTCTCTGGGAATAAAAGATGTTGTGTCGGTTTTTTTTACAGCGTGTAAAAATGTGAGATTTCCGGAGCATGGTTGAGAGAACAATGCCCGGTACGAGGAATTTAACCATTGGCTAAAACACAGCGAGAAAGGAGCTATGTGTTAGGATTAATCCTGATCAAACACCCTGCCGGGATATCGGATCAGTTCCTGTATTTTGGCATCACGTATTTTTTTATCATGGGTGGACTTCTTTGCAAATGCCGCCGCCATTTTCTGCAACAGCTCTTCAAGTTTAATGGGTTTTAAGCAATAATCAAAAGCTCCCAGCTTCATTCCCTCAATGCTCGTCTCCACCGAAGCGTGTCCCGTGAGAAGGATAACTTCGACCAGAGGCTGAATCTTCTTGATTTCTCGCAAAGTTTCTATACCGTCCATACCTCCCGGCATTTTTATGTCGAGAATAATGACATCAAACAATTGTTCTTTGATAATAGCGAGGGCTTTTTCTCCGCTGGTAACCCCGGTTGCAAACAATTTCCTTTTTTTCAGTCGATTTACAATTGTCTCTAAAAAATCAACTTCGTCATCAACGACCAGTATTCTGAACATATTCATTTTAATTTTCCTTACCTATTAAAGTTAGGGTCTTCGCCCCAATTCGAAGCAAGCGTTCAAGCCTCAAAAAATGTTTTATATTTTCATTAGGTTGCAGAATTTCCGAAACATATTATTATTTTTTCGCCGGGATTACAATGGGAAGTTTAACCTTGAAAACACTGCCTTCCGACAGCTTGCTCTCCGCGGTTATGGTGCCGCCTAATTTCTCAATAATATTATAGCTGGCCGACAGACCGAGACCGGTCCCTTTGCCGGCCTCTTTGGTGGTGAAAAAGGGATCAAAAACCTTTGGCAGGTTTTCTTTGGAAATCCCTGGACCGTTATCTTTTATACTGATTACGATGCGGGAATCATCTTTCTGTGTTTTTACATGAATCGATCCATCCTTTTCGATGGCATCGATGGCATTAATGATCAGATTCAAAAACACCTGTTGAAGCTGGGACTGATTACTGGCAATAATCGGCAAATCCGGCTGCATGTCCTTGTTTATTTCGATGTTGTTTATCTGTGCATGATTTTGCAAAAGCTCTATGGTCTGGTTTAAAACATGATTGACATCAACATCATCCAAATGGTGCTCCATTCTTCTGGCAAATCCGAGCATGGTGTGGGTTATTTTGCGGGCTCTTTCCACATGTTCTTCAATTTTTTCTACCGAAATTAAATACTCTTTAAAATTTTTACTGTCCTGCAATTCTTCTTCAAGCAGCAAATCCCTCATCCATCCCGCTTTTTCGCCGATTATGGAAAGCGGATTATTAATTTCATGGGCAATTCCCGCAGCCATCTTCCCCAGGGCCGCCATTTTATCAGACTGAATCAGTTGATCGTTGAGCTCGCTAATTCCTTTGTCAGCATCTTCCAGATGCTTAAAGATAATGCGCATGCTGAAAAAGGTGGTGATTATTATTGCCAGACAACTAAAGACAATAATTAAAATTTCCGTATGCCTGGTTGTCAATAATCCCTTTTTCTCATCTCCGGCACCCTGGGTGATCACCAGGAGCCATTCATTATTTTTCAACCACGTTCCGGCAATGTGTTTTGTTTCGCCGGTATCCGTAATTTTTTTGTCAACCGTAGTTCCCTGACCAAAAAGGTTCAGGTTCAGATTTGATTTTCCCAGTATCTTGCCGGAAAACCGGGAGTTTGTCTGATACATTCCGTTTTTATTGATGATATAAGCATCCCCCGACTTTCCCGTCTGGGCGGTCCTTAAAAATGTGTTAAATATGTCCGAATCCACGGTTGCCCTTAAAATCCAGCCCTGGCCGTTGCTGTATCCTCGCACCGCAATAACGAAATGCGGCAATTGCCGGTATCCCATATAAACATCACTGATATATTTTCCCTTACTCAAAACTTCATTAAACCAGGGTTGTTGAAAATAATTTAATCCTTTTAGATCATATGGCCCGGCATATGCCAGGTGTTGGCCGGTGCTGTCGATAATACCCAAATCAATCAGGCCGTCCGTCCGCCGGCTGATGGACTTAAATATCCGGGCAAGATTCTCCTGTTGTTTCAATTCATTAAAGGAATGCGTGTCCACGATAGCGGCAAGAATGGCGGTTCGTTCTCTTAAAAATACTTCCATGGCGTACGACTGGGATCTTGCCCGGTATTTTATCTGATCTTCAATCTTTTCTTCATATGTTTTGGCAAACCGGTAATAGATTGTCTCTCCAAGAACGACCAAAGGCAAAATGGCCACACACAGGATGATGGTCGTGATCTTTCTTTGAAGATTTTTGTATATGGATTTTCTTTGATAAAATGCCATTTAAATTTCTTTTAAATGATGAACGTCCAACATTGAACATCGAACGTCGAACGTCGAACGTCGAATAATGATGTCGCTCCGCTCTGCAATCTTTTTTCTTTTGTTTTTAAAAATCCAATGTCGAACCTTAAATGACCGTTTCTTTTCAGTTGTTTTGATAATCTTCACAAAAATCACCATTCGCTGTTCAGCATGGTTTTTTTATTCATCATTGGATGTTGAACGTTCAATGTTCATTTTTTATAGTCTACCAGGATAAAAATCTCCAGTACCCAAACAGGGTCCAACCCCAGAGCACCAGCCAGGCCAGAATAGTTACCGGAAGTCCGTATTTAACAAAATCCATTACATCCAACAACCTTTCACCGGTTTCAAAATCCCGGCTCATGCCGAAAGCAATGGCATTGTTGGGCGTGCCCACCACCAGAAAATTCGCAAACGAGGAAGAAAAAGCGGTGGCCAGTCCCACTTTCCAAACATGAACATTGGCAAGGGTGGCCATGGGAAGAACGATGGGCCCCAGAGCGGCAACCGTAGCACCGTCACTCATAAAATTGGTCATGGTTCCGGTCAGCAGGCTGACCCCTATAACCAAGCCTTCACCTCTGGTCATAACATCCGGAAGGAAATTGACAAAAGTACTGGCCAGCCAGAGGGCGCCTCCGGTAAATTTCAGACCCACTCCCATGGCACAGGCGGCGGCATACAGGCCCACCACATCAAAGGCCACACCCGCCTGGATGTCATCCCAGGAAACAATGCGGAATACAAACATTGCCAATACTGCGTAAAGAGTGGGGCCGCCAAGGCCGGCAATTTTACTCAGCGTCACCCATCCAATGATTAAAAGGACCAGAATGATAGCCATTATGGCTTCTTTGCCGCCGAACTTCGGCATATTCGCCACTTCAGCCTTTACCACTTCGCTGGGATTTACATCCATGACCTTGAATCTGGGCTTAAGAAAAATATACATGTAAGCTCCGATGACCACCGCCATGACCGGAACAAACGGCAGGCCGTATTTCATCCACTGCAAAAAAGAAATCGGCATCCCATAATCCATGAAATAACCGACCATAATGGCGTTACGTCCTCCCGCTGCCGGAGACCCCGGTCCTCCCTGATTGGCTGCAAAACAGATCCCGAGAAAAAGAAAAATGGCCAGTGCCCGGTCTTTTTTAACCCCGTGCATTTTGCAGGTAACCTTATACACTCCCATAAGTGCGGGAATCAAAAGGGCTACCAGGGCATGTTCGGACAAAAATCCGGCACACAGGGCCAGTAGAGGAAAAAACATAAAGGCAAAAGATTTGGCGCTTTTAATCCGGCTTAAAAGAATCAGGCCGATCCGTTTGTCAAGCCCGGTTTTGGAAACGCCCACCGCTACCGCCAGGATGCCGAAAATGAAAAACACGGCATCGGTCATATACGCCTGGGAAATTTCGTTAATCGGCAGGATAGTAAAAAGATAAATCAAGACCCCCACCATAACGTCCGTGGCGCCCAGTGGCAGGGCTTCCGTGCCCCATAAAAAGGCGGCTAAAAATAATATGGCAACCATGATTTTAGCATTCCGGGCAACCTCTTTCTCATCCATAAGGGATTTTTTCCCTGTTATTGTCTTGCCCTGGCGGGATGCTTCAAAGGCCGTGGACCTTAATTTTTTGTTAACCGTTTCAACAATGGTTGAACACCCCTTTGCCAGCGTATACCCGGGAGGGCTGACTTTTGTCACCATGTCAATCATACTCCGGGGTGGGGGCATAACAACCATAATAATAAAAACCACGGCGGCGGCAATAAACAAAATCGGCTTATAGCCCGGCTTATTCTTCCAGAAAACGGACCGGCTGTCGGGAATGATTTTCTGAATTTTCACAGATTCTCCTCGAAATTAGATGAAATTGTCAGCAATTTGTTGAAAAATGATTTTCCTCCATAAACTTCGATGAATTCGTAGAAAATTTTTAGCAAAGGCCTATCTTCAATAAAAGCAATCTTTATGCCAGATAAAGCAATAAGAAAACTTGGATAAACATTTAAAATAACAGGCAATTAATCAACTGAGAGAAATTTTACCGGTGAAATCTGCGGATGTGTATGTCAGGATTATTTACACAGTGTAAAAAAGAAAAAATCGGTTCCCTATACCTGGCTGAAAAGCGGAAAAAGGTTTTATGAATCCTGAATAATTTCACTCGGCGATTTCATTATCTTCCTCATCCGGGCCACACGAATTTTTTCTTCAAGGCCTTGTATTTTTTCAAACGCGTCCTCTGCTTTCTTGATTATGTCATCCAGGTCCGCAGGTTTCATTAAATAATCGATGGCCCCTGATTTTAAGCCCTCTACCGCGGATTCCATGGTCGCGTGTCCGGTGAGCATGATCACCTCGGACAATGGAAATCGTTTTTTAATTTCCCTTAACGTTTCATTTCCATCCATGCTCGGCATTTTAACATCAAGAATCACCACATGGATGTTTTGAACACTCATTATTTCCAGGGCTTCCGCCCCGCTTGAGGCGGTCACCACATCATACCCTTTTTTGGCAAGCAATTTTTTCATGGTTGACAAAAATCTTTCCTCATCATCCACGATCATCATCCTCATTTTTTTCATGATTGCCTCCTTATTAAGGAACTATTTAGATTCATTTCTTTTAAACTGCGGCCGGCAGCAGTATGGTGACGGTCGTTCCTGCGCCCACGTCACTGCTGACCTCCATACTGCCGCGCATATCATTGATGATGCCGTAGCATATCCAAAGCCCCAGGCCGGTTCCTTTGCCCACGGATTTGGTCGTGAAAAACGGAGAGAAAATTCTATTCAAATTTTCGGGACTTATTCCTCCGCCATTGTCAATGACCCTGATTTCGACCCGGTTGTTTTGTTTTGGCCCGGCTTTGATCATCAGTCTGCCGCCTGAAGTCCCATGACGTTCAAGAATTGCATCTATTGCATTGTTATACAGATTCACGAAAACCTGCTGCAATTGGATGGGATCTCCATGCACGAGATACGTATTTTCGGCAATCTCCTGCTCGATTGAAATTCCATGAACAACGGCCCTTTGGGCCACCATACCGGTGACTTCCGGAATAAAATCTTTAAGGATTATATCTTGAGGTTTGGGCTCGTCCTGCCGTCCGAATTTTAAGATTGCCCGGGTGATCTCGGAACACCGGGAAATCTGAAGTCCGATTTGATCCATGGAATCCTCGAGTTCTACCAGAGAATCCGATTCCTTTAGCTGGCCGGCCTTCTTCATGTCTGATAAAATCATTTGGATCAGGGATTGCTCGGTTTTGATGATCTGAAGGGGGTTGTTAATCTCATGAGCAAAACCGGCCGACATTTCCCCCAGCTCCGCCAGTCGACTCGCTCCGATGAGCTGCTGGTTCAATAGGTCCTTTTCAACGTGCATTTTTTCCATGCGCCCGACAATACGATTCGTGAGGTAAAACGCAACCACTAAGATCCCCGACCCGCCAACCCCCATGATGAGAATAATCAGATAAGCGGCCGAAGTCAGTGCTTTGAATGCATCCGCTTTTTCCTGTCTGACCACCAGCAGCCATTTTTTGCTCTGCAGCCAGGTAGTTGTGCATAGATATGTTTCACCTTCTACATTTTTAGTGATAAAAACTTCGGTCTGGGAATCGGATGACAGATATTTAATGTTGTGCGGATTTTTATCCATCAGTTTTCCGCCGGAGCGCGGTTCTGTCTGAAGCAGGCCGTCTGCATTCAGAATGTAGGCCTCTCCGGTCTTACCGATTCGGATGCTTTCTACAATTTTATTGAATGAAACCGTATCGATGGTTGTCCGAAGCACCCACTTTTTGCCTTCATTCTCCTGGGTAACCGCAATAACAAAATGCGGTATCTGCCGGTAGCCTAAAAAAATATCACTGATGTAATATCCATATTTCATCACTTCCTTGAACCATTGTGTATCTTTATAAATCTTGCCCTTTAAACTGTAAGGCCCGTGATACGCAACATGCACCCCGGACGGGTTGAAAACTCCCAGATCAACAAAGGCCGGAGATTTTTTTTGTAAATGATTAAATACGGTATCAAGGGTTTCAGATTGACTGAGATTCTCGAAGGTATGGGAATGAATAATAAAATCCAAATCATTTTTCCGCTCGTTAAGAAAAGACTCGATCATATACCGGTGATCTTCGACGATTCTCTTCATGCTTGCAATGGAACTGTTCTCAAGAGACGTCATGAAATAATAATATCCCGTGCCCAGAGCCAGGATAAAGGGGATCAACGGAACCAGAATCATGCAGGCAAAAATGATTCTTCTCATGCTTGAAAAATGACCGGACTTCGTAATCTTATCTTTTTCCAATTTCTGCAGGTCCTTATTTCCATGAGACGTTTTTTTATTTTTCATTCGAAATTCTTTACGCGACGCGTACAAAAATGGTCTAAGGATAAAAATAACTTACAGCAATGAATGTGCCAAAAAACATAGCGCAGGGGATATTGGATAAGATATTGAAAAGAAAGGAGTATCTGCGATATCGGTGTTCCGGGAGGATTGTCCGGAAAAAATGTATGTCAGGATTATTTACACCGTGTAAAGAAATAAAATGGTTCACCACGGAAACACGAAAAAAATAGTAAAGAATCCTGGCCTATAAGACAATGCCTTGGTTTGCCCCTAAAAGGTTCTGTTACCCTACAAGCCGGACAAGTTAAAAGTGATAAGTGACCTAAAATGTGAAGTGGATAGTGAGCTAAAGTGTGAAGTGTGAAGTGATCTAAAGTTTTAAGATGAAGCCGCTGAAGGCGGCACCTTAACTTTAGGCACTTTCAACTTTAGCTCACTTCAAACTCTTGCAGAAATTCTTCAGGTAGAGTTGAAAAACTCTGACATAGCCAAAAGAACCAAGTTTTTTAGGGCAAAATAAATATAATTTCGTGTTTTCGTGATGAGTATTAATTTCTTTATACAAAACGCAAGACGTTCGAATCAGTGACGAATTCCGACCAGAAACAAAAGTCTTAAGAGAAAATACCTCCGCTTTTTCTTACCAGAAGTTTGGCTTCGGCTTTTCTGATCCTTTC
>CAYPIW010000196.1:0-12112 GCA_964410925.1 uncultured Desulfobacteraceae bacterium | reverse complement strand
TAAAGCAGGGCCTTGTTGATTTGTTTCCACAGGTCCGAGGGCTTGGGCAGCTTTTTTCCGTCTATGCTCAGCACCGGTACCGCCCCGATGAGAGAATTTGTAATCATTATCTCGTCAAAACTAAACAAATCTTCTAAAAATATTTTGTTACTCTCTATGGTAAAACCCAGGCCGCCGAGAAAGTTACAGACGGCCGTATCCATAATTCCCGGCAACACATGCAAAGAAACCGGTTTGGTTACGGTATGATTTTTTATCAGCAGTATGTTGGCCGTATGGGTTTCTGAAATCGTATGGTCCGGGTTTAATATCAATGCTTCATCGGCGTTTTGGGTCTTGGCCCATTTTCCGGCCAGAAAGTAATATAAATAATTCAATGTCTTATGATCAGCCAGCGGGGTTTGGCGCGGGTGGGGATACACCGCCAGGTTCAATCCCTTGACCTTTTTTGCTGCCAGACGATGCGTGTAGGGTCTGGCCGTAACCAAAAGCGTATGATTAAAAGGCGGGGATTCCCTGTCTCCTCTGGTGGCGATGATCTTTACGGCTGCGGTTTCATGGAGCAGCCTGTTTTGGACAATCACCTGATTGATAATTTCATCCCAGGTCACATCCGGCGGTTTTCCGCCAAAAAGATGTTCCCATGTCCGATTCAATCGATCAACATGCGCGTTCAAGTGCCCGGGGTTCCCTTTGTCAACTCTTATGGTTTCAAAAAACCCGTAACCGTACTGAAATCCCAGATCAGTAACCGGTATGCCGGTTTGATTTAAAGGTTCAAGGGCGCCATTGATCCATACATAATCTTTTTTTGTGGCTTTTTTTTCTTTTCCCTTGAAAACCTCCATCAGTGTTCTGCCTTTATGCAGAGTTTCTTCATATTCATCCAGTGGATCGGAGTCGAAGACAATACCTCCGCCCACCGAGAAGATGATTTGCCCGTTGTATATTGTGGCGGTGCGGATAGCTATGGAAAGATCCATGGTATCATGGAAACTGATGTAACCGATGGAGCCGGTATATATGTGGCGACGGTCAGGTTCGAGTTCGTCGATGATCTCCATGGTTCTGATCTTGGGGCAACCGGTAATGGACCCTCCGGGAAAAGTTGCCTTGAGAAGATCAACAGAGTCGCGGCCATGGTCCAATATTCCTTCAACAATAGATACCAGATGATACACATTCTGGTAAGCTTCCAGTCTTTTGTGCTCCATTACCCTCACGGATCCGACCCTGCAGACCTTTCCAATATCGTTGCGCAACAGATCCACAATCATTGAAAGTTCGGCATCATCTTTTTTACTTTCTTTTAATTCCCGGCCGAGCTTTTTATCTTCCAGCGGTGTTTTTCCCCTGGGTCGTGTCCCCTTAATGGGTCTGGTTTCAACTTTTTGTCCGGTTTGCAGTAAAAATCGCTCCGGAGATGTGGAAACAATATGGTGATTGGTTGCATGAATGTAAGCGAAAAACGGAGCGGGATTGTTATGATAAAGTGTTTTAAACAGACTGAACGCATCCCCCTGGACATCCATTTCAAAACGCTGGGACATATTGACCTGATAGACGTCTCCTGCCGCTATGTACTCTCTGATTTTCTTAATGGCATTCATGTAACCGGCCTGGGTAAAATTAGACTTAAATCCGTCGGCATCTCCGCTAAAACTCCGGTTTTTAGGCGGTTCGCCGGAAATGATGCCTTTGAAGGCAGCAAGATCCTTGTCCAAATTGTTTTTTCCAAAACATTCACGTTTCGGTATACAAAGGCGGGTGCTATCGTTGATTTTATCATGAACAACGATGATTGACGGTGCCGTGAAATATACATGCGGCAGGCAGAGTCTGTCTATGGACGTCCGCGGAAGGTTTTCCAGGCAGTCTTTCAGGTCATAAGCCAGGTATCCAAAAAGACCCGAATAGATCAGTTTTGGCAAATCCGCTTGATCCCGGTCAAGATCATCCTGGCGAAAGGCATTTAATATCCTGCGGAGGGTGTCAAAGGGATCGGCCTTAACATCAAAAGAGTGATTTTCAACCGTAATGGTCAGGTGATGATCCCGTCCTGAAAATACCAGCCATGGTTTTGCTGCGAGAATATGGTACCTTGCAGAATCAAGATCGCCTCCGCTCATAAGAACCGTTGTACCGGTCATTGATGAAAATCGGGCTGAAAAATCGATAAACGGTTCGGATAGAGAAACAGGTTCGGTATGAATACCGGTTATATGTCCAGCGATTTTTTTGATTTCATCCATAATCAAGTTAAACAGGACGCAGATTTTCGAAGATATACACAGATATTATTATTTATAATTTAAAAAACTTTTTAATCTGTGTCCATCTGTGTCCAAAAAAGTAAATTCCTATATTACTGAATTATATTTTTTTTGAAATCCGCATTTCGCATGCCGGAATTTGAAATCGCCAGAGGTCCCAGATTCAGAAAGTTTTCCACAAGCAAAAAACCGTTTTCAGTCAAAAAACTTTCGGGATGGAATTGAACGCCGTGAAGTGGAAATTCAGGATGCGACATTCCCATGATAACACCATCCAGGCTTTGCGATGTTACGACAAGTTCGGTCTGACTGAATTCCACCATCAGGGAATGGTAACGGGCAGCCGGAAACGGTGAGTTTATTCCTTGAAAGATACCAGAGTTGTTATGCTGAACCATACTGGTTTTTCCGTGCATGGGCACCGGAGCCCGGACCGTACGGCCGCCAAAAGCTTCATTCATGCATTGCATGCCAAGACATACGCCAAAGATGGGAACTTTATCGAAAAAATTCTTGATCAAATCAATTGAAATTCCGGCATGAGAAGGATCTTTGGGACCGGGACTGATAAGAACATAGTCAGGTTTATGCCTTGTAATCTGTTCAATCGTTATCATGTCACTTCTATACACCGTGATTTCAAGGTCATACTGCATAAACATCTGGACAAGATTGTAAGTAAAAGAGTCGTAATTATCAATGACCAGCAGTTTTGCCATACCCGGATCCCCAAATTCAGAACGTCTGACCTGTGTACATAATTTCTCCATGATATGAAAGTTTCGTAGTAATTTCAGATGCAACAATTTGAACATCGAACATCGAACATCGAACGTTCAACGTCGAACGTCGAATATGGAAGGCGCTTCGCTTTGTCTTTATTATAAATAGTAGAATACATTATTCAATATTCAACGTTGTCGAGTTCGACGTTCATCTTTTATATGCCTTCAGGGGGTGAATTCTTCATTAAAATATGTTGAATCTGAATTTACACCAAGTCAGGAGTGCTGAAATTAAAAAAGCCACCCCTATGAGCCTGGGTGGCTTAAAGCCTATTACGAAACCTTTCCAAAACGCCTCTTTTTGCCCGATTTCTGCGTCAGGCTCAAATTTTAATCCTCGAAATACTCAATGTATTCCTGTGGTTAAAATTATCGCCTTCCTTGAACTCGAACAAAAATATGCATTTTTCAAAGGTCTCATTACATAACTCAGTTAAAAAAATTGCTTTAAAATTTTGCTGCCGCCGAATAAAAAACCGGCAACTTTTTATCCAATATATTAAATTCTGATACAAGTCAAGAACAATACCGACTTTAGCTAAACAAACGAACCCACGATTGAAAAATAATTACCTTGTCAGAACCGTATGGCTCAAGGCGGCATAAGATATCTTCAATAGATTTTTCATTTGCAATCAGATTGCCGTTTTTGGAAAAGAACTTGTCAGCAAAACAGATGACCTGTTCCTCTATGGAGACGGGCACCATATCCCGTTGAGGCAACGGGAGGTCATAGCGCTTTATTTCTTCAGCAGTTATGCCCACACCCACGTGCCGTTCGCATACAAGTGCATGTTTGGGAAGTCCCTTGTTTTCGAGAAGTTCTCTTCCCAGATATCCATGACAGACATAGGGATGTTCTCCCGTGCAGCCGAGTTCCGGAGTATGGGTGAGGAAAATGCCGATGTCGTGCAGCATGGCGGCTTCCCGGATAAAATTAAGATCCGGGTGAAGGTGGGACACTTTTTTGGCGGCACTTACGGCCTTATCTGCCACCTGTTCTCCATGTTGTACGAGAATGTTATAGGTTCTAGTACCGGGCTGATAAAATTCAGCTAAAATTTTAAGAGGATTCATAAGTTAAAAAAGTGATCTAAAGTGACTAAAGTGTGACGGTCTCGCAAAAAGTTGGGGATTCGCTTTTGTCGTCATTCCGGTGAAAGCTGAAAGCCAGTAAAATCAATTACTTCTGAATGCCCGATCAAGTTCGACATGACGGTTTTATCATTGGTATCTTTTTCAATAAAATCATCAATCATCAATCGAAAATCTTCAATATTATAGTTTGCCTGACAGCAGCACCTCTTCTATAAAAAGATCCAGTCCCCCATTGAGAACGCTGGTTACATTGCCAACCTCGAGGTTTATGCGGTGATCTTTTACCAGTTGATAAGGATGCATGACATAAGACCTGATTTGGTTTCCCCATGCAATTTCGTTTTTGCTTTCGTGAATTTCCTGCAATTTTTCATCCTGCTTCTGCTTCTCAAGCTGATAAAGCCGGGATTTAAGGACTTTCATGGCAAGTTCTTTATTTCTATGCTGGGATTTTTCCTGTTGACACTGGACAACTATTCCGGTGGGAAGGTGAGTGATGCGAACCGCGCTGCTGGTTTTGTTAACATGCTGACCTCCGGAGCCGCTGGCCCTGAACACATCGATACGCAACTCCTTGTCATCAATTTGAACAACGATTTCGTTTTTGAGTTCCGGATAGACAAATACCGAGGCAAAAGAGGTATGCCGTTTGCCGCTCGCATTAAACGGTGAAATTCTAACCAGGCGATGAACCCCTTTTTCTGCCTTTAGATAGCCATAGGCATAGTCTCCGCCGGCCGTAAACATTACGCTTTTGATTCCGGCTTCATCTCCGGGCTGGAAGTCAATGACCTCCAGTGTAAAGCCCTTACGTTCGATCCAGCGGGTATACATCCTGAAAAGCATTTCGGCCCAGTCCTGGGCTTCGGTTCCTCCTGCTCCCGCATTAATGGAAACAATGGCGTTGTTTTGATCATCCTCGCCATCGAGCATAAGATCTATGGAAAGTTTTTTTATTTTTTTTTCAATTGCTTGTATTTGCCGGGAGACTTCTTCTATGGTATCAGCATCTGACTCTTCAATGGCAAGATCAAGCAGGATCTGACTTTCTTCAAGATCGGTGTAAAGTTGATTAAATGATGCCACTTTACCGGAGATTACTGTCCGTTCTTTTAAAAGCGGTTTGGCGGCTTCGGGGTTATCCCAAAAGTCTTTTTTGGCAATCAGCGTCTCGATTTCCTTGAGCCTTTTTTCTTTTTCGGCAAGGTCAAAGGCACCCTTTCAATTGTTCTAATTTAAGAAAATGTTCCTTGATATCTTCTCTGAGTTCTAACGTCATTTTTACCTCCTGTAATAAAAAATTACAAATGAGCCTGCCCGCTCGTGCCCTGCACAATGTCAGGCGGGGCAAAACTCCTGATCTTTCATACTATAATCGCTTTTATTCTATCTTTCAACGCTTGTTTGGGTTTAATTCCAATATTTCCGAATTAAACAACACCTGAATATGGCAATCAGGGTTATCCCAAGACATGTTCTGGCAAACAGATCTCCAAAGCGGGAATAAAAGGTCGTTTCCCTGATCACGGGCACGGGTCGAGTTATTGTCGCGTCCTCAAAAAGCGCTGTGGCGGCCATGACCTTACCGCAAGGATCTATAAATCCACTGATACCGGTATTGGCAGCCCGTATAATTGATCGTCTGTTTTCCACGGCTCGAAAAATCGTCATGGAAAAATGCTGATCCGGAGCACTGGATCTGCCATACCAGGCATCATTGGTGATATTAACCAGTACCGACGCATGGTTTTTTACCATGGCTCTGGAAAGATGCGGAAAAATTATTTCATAACAGATCTGAATGCCTAACCGAAGATGTCCCCATTCAATGGTGTGCCCTTTTTTGCCCGGGTTAAAATCTCCAACGCCCTCTACCATTTTTCCAAGAAACGGCAAACATTTTTTAAAGGGAATATATTCTCCAAACGGTACAAGGTGTGCCTTGTCATACCTGTCGTAAACGTTTCCTTCCGGGCCAATCAGATAAGCGCTATTAAAATATTCAACACGATTTTTCCCGAGATTGAAGGAAGGACTGCCGATGAGAAAGTCCGTACCGGTATCGCGAACGCCCTTTTTAACCAGTTCCGACAACCAAACATTATGCAAAAAATAAAAAGGAGTTGCAGTCTCCGGCCATACCACAAGATCCGGCTGATGTTTTTTTGTCGATAAAGAAAGATTAATATATTTTATTATTGACGCGTGTTGAAACGCGGGGTCCCATTTTTTTGCCTGGTCGATATTGCCCTGGACAATTGCAGCTTTTATGGAAGGGGAATGGGAAATCAGTTTTTGAATGGATTGTATTCGCCAGTTTCCATAAAACCAGACAAAACAGAAAATCAAAGATATCGTACCTATCGATCCTGCAACCAGCCTCGCTTTAATCTTTTTTTCCTGCCAGGGTTTTCCTGTTACGCAGAGATATGCCAGGAAAATGGCTGCATTGCTCAGGGCAATACAAAATGATACGCCATATACTCCGAAAATGTCTGAAATCTGAATGAGATGCAGGACATTAAACTGGGTGTATCCGATCAGCTCCCATGGGAAACCCGTGAAAAGGAATGAGCGGATATATTCCAGTGAAACCCACATGGAGGGGATCATAAAGACAAGGAATACAGGTCCTTTAAAACAGATTAAACTCATTGAAAATATTGCAATGTAAAGCGCCAGATAAGCCGATAACAGCAAAAGAATCGGCACACTTAAGTAGAGAGGAAGGTGACCGTATGTTGACATGGTATATGCCAGCCAGTATACCAGAGTAAGGAAATGGGCAAGCCCGGCACACAGGCCGAGATAAAAGCCGTTTTTAAAAGAGAGGTCTCTTAATGCGGCCAGCAAGGGAACCAGGGCAAACCAGGCCAGCCATGAAGCGCCAACCTTTGGAAAAGAAAGGGTAAGTAAGAATCCGCTTAATACGGCCGAAAAAAAATTCAGCCTGTCGAGTTTATCTTTTTTCAATTTTGATGAACGCGCAAAAAATTTTATAACCCCCCTTGAGTTCGGGCGGTATTTATATCAAGGGAGATATGGGTGTTAATCACGGCTGTTGGCAATATGAAAATTCATGTTCGTCTGCGCTACGTATTTAGCTTTGGGAAAAAGGTGTCAGGTTTCAGGTGTCAGGGTCGAGAAACTTGAAGAGCTGAAACCTGAACACTGACACCTTACGATTGAACTCAATAACCAACAATCTTTATTTACACCCGGGAGATCTTTATGTTCCTTGTATTGTCTTTGAGCGGTTATCAGGATTGTGCCGCACTTTTACAGGCTTCATCCATTCGGGCCTTGACATACCGGATGCTCTCTTCGCTGTATTCTTCCAGATCAAAGCACAAAGCATCCTCGCCAAGAAGCCCGTCCGGCACAAAATCACCGTTTTCATCGGGATCGGCAATCATCTCGTTATAAAAGCATACGGACAGCCACCGGGGGGTGTCTTCTATCACGTCCACCATCACAAACAAAGGTTTATTTTTTTGATTCTCGTGGGCTGCTCTAAGGGAATAGGTCAGCCCTTCGCGGGGTATAAAATCCAGATTCACCCCGGGTTTGGATGCCACATAATCTTTCAAACACACAAACGCTTTTTTGTTTTGCTCAGGAGTTTCTGTCCAGTTTTCAATAAATGATTCGAGTTGCCGAATGGTTTCGCTCATAAGCTCTCCTTATGGATTTTCTTATTCTTCTATCTGAAAGATGGTAAAATTGCAAATGCGTAGAGAATATATCAGAAGATTATAAAAAATCAAGCCTCCTATCCCATGATACAGGAAAACGTCAAGGTCAACTTTAAATGACCAAAACATTTCGATGGGTAAAAATAGCAGTTATTGATTGTTGTGTATAGTAAGATAAAGGGGTTATATTTACCAACCAATTATAATTACATAATGTTTTGACATATAGTTACTGATAGGGCTTGACATGTATAACACTTCGTAGCAAAATAATTATGCAGAAAGCGGGTATTAACCATAAGGTCTCATTTTTGATGGGAGTCAAAATAACAAGGGAAATAATACCATGACTAAAGAAAAGACATTACTCAACACTCGAGAGGTATCCGAGTTCTTAAATATTAATGAGAAGATGGTTTACACCCTGGTGGCCGATAAAGGGCTGCCCGCAAGCAAGGTAACCGGCAAATGGCTCTTTCCCCGCCACCTTGTTGAACGCTGGCTGGAAAATAAAACCATCAACTATCCCATGCCGGAGAAACCGTTGCCGCCGTACCATGGCCTTTTAATCATCGCCGGGAGCAATGATATCCTTTTGGATAAAATCATTTCCCTTTTCAATACGCTCTATGATGAACATATGGCCGTTTTCGGCAATGTGGGCAGTATGGGAGGTCTTAAGGCCCTGGGCCGCGACGTTTGTCACGTGGCGTGCAGTCACCTTTTACAGGATGATGAACAGGAGTACAACTTTGAGTATGCACGGGAAGAACTTAAAGGAAAAATTCCCGTACTGGTGAATTTTTGCCGAAGAGAACAGGGATTTCTGGTAGCCAAAGGAAATCCTAAGAAAATTTCCGGCGTTTCCGACCTGGGACAACCGGAAATCAGGATCGCCAATCGTCCGCTTGGCACAGGCACACGCCTCCTCCTTGACCGGGAACTGGAGAAGGCCGGCCTCAAAGACACTCGAATCCAGGGGTACCAGCAGGAATTCAGAAGCCATCTGGATGTGGCCATGGAGGTGCTTTCGGGCCGGGCCGATATGGCTCCCGCCATCAAACCGGTGGCAAGTCTTTTGGGACTGGACTTTATTCCGCTTCGCTGGGAGCGATTTGATCTTCTTATCTCAAAAGAGCATTTTTTTGAGCAGGGCGTCCAACTCTTTTTGAGCCTTCTGCATGAGCCTCAATTTCGTGACCTGGCCGTGAAACTGGATGGATACGATTTAAGTTTATGCGGTAAGATGGTTTTTCCAAAAGAATCAAAATCTAACGCGGAGGAATAGATTATGATAAAACCGGCGAATCTGATGAGGTTCATGCGAATTATTTTTGTAACGCTCACGGTCCTGTTGCCGTTTTCCGTTGGGGCCGAACCACAGGGAAAACTGATCATTTTCCATGCAGGGAGTCTAACGGTGCCTTTTGCCAAAATAGAAAAGGACTTTGAGGCAAAACATTCCAAAGTTGACGTGCTTCGTGAGGGAGGAGGAAGCACAAAGATGGCGCGGATGATTTCAGAGCTGCATAAGCCGGCCGATATCATGGCATCTGCTGATGTTAACGTTATCGACAAAGCCTTGATTCCCGAACATGCGGATTGGAATATTTGGTTTGCGACGAACCAGTTGGTCCTTTGCTATACGGATAAAAGCCGCTTTGCAAAACAGATCACCGCCGAGAACTGGTACGATATTTTAAGCCGAAAAGGAGTTATCTGGGGGCATTCGGATCCCAATCTGGACCCCTGCGGATACAGGAGCCTCATGGTTCTCCAGCTTGCCGAAAAATATTACAAATCGCCCGGACTCCACAATCAGTTGATTGCAAACCGGCCCGAGAAAAACGTACGGCCCAAATCAGTTGAACTGGTTTCGTTGCTCAAGACAGGAAATATGGACTATGCCTGGGAGTATCTTTCCGTTGCGGTTCAACAGGGTTTGAAGTACATAATGCTTCCTGATGAGATTAACCTAAGTAATTACAAAATGGATGAGTTTTATAAACAGGCAACAGTAAGGGTGACCGGCAAAAAACCCGGGACATGGATGACTCGAACCGGAAAATCATGTGCTTATGGAATTACCATATTAAAAAGCAGTCAAAATACCGAAGCTGCCGAGGCGTTCCTGGAGTATTTAATGGACCCCGATGGCGGCTTAAAGACTCTGAAAGACATGGGACAACCTCCTTTTATTCCCTGCAGGGTTCCCACGGAAAAAATGAAATCCAAGCTTCCCTTGTCTCTATTAAAATGGATTGAGGTCAGGAACTAGAACTCCATGGTAACAAAGAGGAAAATCGATCCATTTTTCTGGATAGCCGTTTTTTCCACAGGAACGGTTATTGTATTTATTCTCTTTCCTTTGATTGAAATGGTTTTTCAGCCTTCTGTGCAGGATCTCAAGGATGCCATTTATGACCCTGATGTGGTTCGTTCCATCGGGTTGAGCATGTATACATCCGGCATGGCAGCCCTGATTTCGTTTTTCATCGGGACCCCCTTTGCCTATTTACTGGCCCGGAAGAATTTTTTCGGAAAAAAGCTCGTTGAAAGTATCATTGATCTGCCCATTATGATCCCGCACCCGGTTGTGGGGATTGCGATTCTTGGGCTGGCCGGTAAAAATCACTGGCTCGGACAGCTGATGCAGCAAGTCGGGATCCAAATAATGGGAACGGTCACCGGGATTGTGACCGTGTTGACCTTCGTGGGTCTGCCATTTTATGTAAACACCGTCAAGGCAGGATTTGAAGCCATACCGGTGAGGTTGGAAAATATATCCAGGAGTCTCGGGGCCTCTCTGTCCGAGACATTTTTTCGGGTAACCTTTCGCCTTGCATGGCGCTCCATGCTGGTGGGTATCATTATGTGCAGCGCAAGGGCAATCAGTGAATTCGGAGCGGTGGTTATTGTCGCCTATCATCCGATGATCGCACCGGTAATGATTTATGAGCGCTTTACAGCTTATGGCCTTAAATATTCTCAACCTGTGGCGGTCTGGTTAATAGGGGTCAGTCTGCTGCTGTTTTTACTCTTGAGAATATGCTCCTTGCCAAAGGAAAATCAAACATGATCGAGATAGAAGATCTGTTCATCGAGTTTCCCGGGTTTGCTCTTCAGAATATCAATCTTTCCATTCGGGATGGAGAGTTTTTTATGCTTCTGGGACCCACAGGGGCAGGAAAGACCCTTATTCTGGAAGCAATTGCAGGTATCGTTCCCATTACCAGCGGCCATATCCTTGTGAAGGGAAAAGACATTACCCGTCTTCCTCCGGAACATCGGGGTACCGGCATCGTGTACCAGGATTATGCTTTATTTCCCCACCTGTCTGTTTTGAAGAATATTACCTATGGATTGCGGTACCACAAAACCGACCCAAAGTCTTCGAAAAAACGGGTAATGCGGCTTATGGACCAATTGGGACTCGAGCCTTTATCTCAGCGCTCCATTCATAATTTAAGCGGCGGAGAAAAACAGCGAATCGCTCTTGCGCGGGCTCTGGCCGTGAATCCTTCCGTGTTGCTTCTGGATGAACCGCTCTCCGCACTGGACCCCAATTTCCGGGAAGACATTCGGGAGTTGTTAAAAAAACTGCATCAGGAAGTAGAAACCACATTTTTAATGGTCACACACGATTTTGCCGAAGCCATGTTTCTGGGCCAGCGAATGGCGGTGCTGAATTATGGCAAAATCGATCAGATCGGTCCTGTCCGGGAAGTCTTTAAAAAACCGGCCACTCCGTTTACGGCAAAATTCATGGGCATTAAAAATGTTTTTCACGCATCATTTAAAGACAAAACGGCACGGGTACATGACCTTGAGTTACACCTTCAATTTGCGCCCGGAGAGAATAAGCGCTACGTCGCTATCCGGCCTGAAGATATCATAATCAGTAGAAATGGAATTTCTGGTAATGATATTAATTCGTTTCAAGCCAAGGTAATGGGTATTACAGATCGCGGTCCGTACTACGAGATTTCAGCCGGGACGGGTGACGTAATCTTCAGGATGATGTTAAGCAAGAACGATTTTTTTAAATTAGAACTCCAAAAAGAGAAAGACATTCACCTTTCAATACACCCCTCTGCCATCCACGTTTTTTAAATTAGACGGTTTCGTAAAAAGTCCAACTTCTGCGTTGTGCTGCATTTCGCAATCATTCAACGTACGAAAAGTACGCCTCATGATTGCAAAATTTGCACGCCTTGAATTTGAACTTTTTACGAAACCGTCTAAATCGGACTTTTTACGA
>CAYPIW010000195.1:0-17794 GCA_964410925.1 uncultured Desulfobacteraceae bacterium | reverse complement strand
GTCAGAAAACAGCAGAAGCCCAGACCGGTAACCCCCATCATTAGCTTTTTCCCAACACAAGTCCCCAAAGGGTTTGCAGGCAGGTTCATCGAATCCTCCAACATGTTGACATTGTTATCAATTTATGACAAATTTTTGAATTAAATTCATCAAAAAAAACCTATTCCTTTTTATTGGGGCTGTCAACATAATTTTCCAGCCACCATGCGTCCCATTCTGTTTGCATAATACTCTCTGCAAGGGTTCGACCGGTTTTGGTTTGCAGACGCTTCAACGCAAAGGGCAGCCACTTTCTGGGAGGGTCATAGCCGATGTCCGAAAGAGATTTTAAGTCCAAAATCAGCGCAAGCTGGTCCGCATCATGTGCAAGTTTGGACTCTCTAGACCGGCAGGCATTAAATTCCTCTATTAACTCGCCAATTTTTGTACCAAAAGGCAAGTCTCTAATAATATGCCTCACCGCCTTATGCTCATCTGCGGCCACATATTTTTTCTGGACATAGTTCAGATCACCGGTTTTTGACTCCGGGAGATCGTGCACCAGGGACATGGCGATCAGTTTGAACGCGTCAACATCCGGCTCTATTTGAGACATGACAAAAGCAATGAATGAAACGGAAAATGAATGCTCGGCCACGGACTCCTTCCCCGCTCCAAGAAAATGGTAGCCGGATCTTGGAATTTCTTTTAGAATATGTGCTTTGAACAAAAGATTTGCAATGTTTTTCATAAGATCCCCCTGTGTTGTCTTTAATTAAACGTCTCGCAATTTCTACAACTATGAGAATATAGGACGTTTTATGAGACCATCAGGTATAAAGCAATACAAAAATTAACGACAGTTTTGAGAACAAACCAAATTTCTTGACACCATAATCCGGTTCATATAGTTTGTGTCCATGCATAAATGGTCTTTTTGCACAATCCCTGCGCCTCCTCTGTGAAATGCGGAGCGTGTTTCTCTGGGGTTATGCTCAAAAAATAATCCTCGGAATATCAAACATATGTCTGTGGTTATTTTTTTTGCATGCCCCTCCGGGGCGCAGGCCCTACCCTCCGGCTCGTAGAGTTACGATCCTACGCCTCGGAGAGAAGCGGGGCCGGAGGCTTGATCTTGAACAAAAATCTTCATTTATGGATATACACCAGTTAAAAAAATTAGAATTGGGTGACAGAGAAATTTTTAGAAACCCTTATCGCCCTGGCGTATCAATGTAATGGTCATGGTGTGAGAATGCTGGAAATCGGGGATATTGTAAAATTCCTCTTGACGGAAATTTAATAGAAGAATATCATTTTCTAAAAACATCATTTCAATATTCCATCATGTCGATATCCATGCCCAAATTAAAAATATAAGCCTAAAAAAGCCTTTATTTTCAATAAACAATAAAATTTACGAAACAATAACTTATATAAAACACGGAGTCGTTTAATGGGTCCTGCAAAATTAGATATATTCCATATGGTAATGAACGCCGGTCTTATGGTTCAGTTCGTGCTTTTGCTGCTGCTCTTTTTTTCCGCAACCTCATGGGCAATCATGATAATGAAATATCGCTATATCAAAAGGGCGTTCATGGAATCGTCGGAATTTATGGACTTTTTCTGGAAAAGCAGAAATCTGTCCAATGCATTTTCCAAGGCAAAGATGCTTCAGAGCAGTCCCGTTGCCAGGATCTTTCGCGTAGGATATGTGGAACTTAAGAAATCCGGCCGATTCAAGGAACCGGCGGAATCCGGATCAGTAAATCCATCGGGAACCGATAGCGCATCTTTAGGTTCCAGATTCACGGGAATCGGAAATGTTAAACGGGCCTTGCGCAGGGCCATTAACGCCGAGACCACCCGCATGACTCGAATGCTTCCTTTTCTCGCCACAACCGGTAACACAACGCCGTTTATCGGTTTATTCGGTACGGTTTGGGGGATCATGAATTCTTTTCATGGGATCGGGCTGAGGGGGTCGGCCAGCCTTGCCGTGGTGGCGCCCGGGATTTCCGAAGCGCTCGTTGCAACGGCCGCCGGGCTGGCAGCTGCCATACCCGCGGTTATCGCCTTTAATCATTTTATGCAAAAGACAAGAATTGTCGAATCTGAACTGCAAAATTTTGCCGCAGATTTTCTGAATATTATTGAACGGGATATTATAACCTGAGCCGGATAACCCGAAAAATACAAAAAACAAATTCCAAATAACAAACAAATCGCAATGCCCGAAATTCAAAATCTCAAAAAAAAAACAATCGCTCACGCGGCGCAAGCGCCTGCGCTGCGCGTTGAATCGGTTTGCAATTTGGAGTTTGGTGCTTGTAATTTGGGATTTCAAAAAATCCGCAAACGGTTACGGATAGGGTATCGTGTTTATGAATATATGTACTAAAAAGTTTAAGGGGGGGAACATTCGATGATAAACGGGGGCAACAGTGACCGCCTCATGTCTGATATTAATGTAACTCCATTTGTTGATGTGATGCTGGTTCTTCTGGTGATTTTCATGGTAACGGCTCCCATGATGATGCAGGGTGTGGATGTGGCCCTGCCCGAGACCACATCACAGCCGCTGATTGCGGAAAAAGAGCACCTTATCATTACCATAACCAAGAAGAACGAGGTTTTTATCAACGATTTTCAGGTTGCCCCGGATTTTCTCCAGGAAAAACTCAAAAAAATTCTTGAAACTCGAGAAGACCGTGGCGTCTATCTTCGAGCCGACAGGGAAATACCTTATGGTTTTGTGGTTCAAATCATGTCCGAAATAAAAGAGGCCGGCGTTGAAAATCTGGGCATGGTGACCGAGCCCGCAGATCAAAAAGAGAAAGGAAAAAAAGCAAAAGCAAAAAGCTGATGAATAAAAGCATGCATTCAAATTCTTATTTGTTCGAAGATAAAGAATACGAACGCAGGATATTCTTTTTGAATTTTAGTGTTTCCTTGATGTGTCATGTGATTCTTTTTGTGATTTTGATATTTGCTCCGGGTTATGCACCAAACAAAAGGCCGTCTCTTTCGGTTGTCAATGTCAGCATGGTTACCTTGCCGGCTCTAAAAAAATCATCGGGTTCGGACACTCATCGGCCTGCAGAACTTAAAAGACCGCCAACGGTAAAAGAAAAGGCTCCGGCGCCTGAAGTTGCGACAAAAACTGTTCCGGCACCGGTCCAGAAGCCCTCAGAAGCGATTTCTATTGCGCCCAAAAAGACAGCGATAAAAACATCATTAAAAAAAAAGACGTTCAAGTCTGCCAGGGTGGTTGAAAGCGCGATTAGCCAAATTGAAAAAAACCTTGAAAATTCAAGACCCGATCAGATCCGGCAGGCCATCGACCGCCTCAAGGATCAGGTAAAAAAGAGCGGACCCAGTGACCGTAACACCAATGAAGACGTAAATACTTCCGGAATCTCCGGCGGATCCGGAGCCGGCAGTAAAAAGGTTCTGGAATTAATTGATATATATCGCATCGAAATAGCCTACCAGATCCAGAAAAATTGGGCATTTTCCGAGCAACTGGGCGGGGGGCAAAAAAATCTTGAGGCTTATCTGGCACTCAAAGTGATGCCCAACGGAGAAATAAAAGATATATGGTTTGATAAAAGATCCGGAAACAGTTATTTCGATGAATCCGTCCAAAAAGCGGTTATGAAATCAAATCCGGTTCGTCCTCATCCGCCGGAGGTGAAAAGGCCCTTTGTGGATGTGGGCCTGAGGTTTACCCCCGAAGGGATAAAATAGAGTTGTGCTTACAACAGGATCGAAGGATAAAATGAAATATTGCTTCATTAAAACCATAGGGTTCATTGCGCTGGCATATATTATTATCCAGCCCGGCATATGCCAGGCCGGATACGATTATATCGATATCACCCAACCTTTTTTACGAAAAATTCCGATTGCAACTCCCGTGTTCAAAAAGAGTTCTCCGGGCGACGCCACCGAGCGCCTATCCAGAACCGCATCTGATTTGCTCGCTGAAACCCTGGACTTCACCGGCTATTTCAAAATCCTTGACCGTGCCGCCTTTCTTGTGGATATGCAAACTGTAACCTCTTTGGCCAATGTAAACTTCCATAACTGGACGAGTATCGGAGCAGAGCTTTTGGTGAGCGGAGGGGTTCTGGTTCAAGGCGACCAGGTGGAAATGGAACTTCGACTTTATGACACGTTTAAAGAAAAATTGCTGGTGGGGAAACGATACAAGGGGTTGGTCCAGGATCAGCGAAAAATAATTCACCGTTTTTGCAGCGAGATTATTTTTATCCTGACCGGGGACAAGGGGATTTTTAACAGTGAGATTGCGTTTGTTTCCAATAGTACGGGAAACAAGGAAATTTATATATGTGAATTTGACGGATACAGCCCCAGGCAGGTGACGCATTTAAACAGTATTACCCTTTCCCCGTCCTGGTCGTCCGACGGGCAGTGGATGGCGTATACCTCATATGCCAAGGGCAGGCCCGACCTTTACATCCAGCATTTAAGAGAAAAGCGAGGGACCGTGATCTCAAAAAAAGGAGTTAATATCACCCCTGCCTGGGTTCCCAATCAATTTGCTCTGGCAGCGAGCCTTTCATTTTCGGGGGATTCGGAAATTTATCTGTTGACCGGAACCGGGAAAATTATTAATAAGTTGACGAATAAAAGGGGAATTGATCTGTCGCCGACCTGGTCCCCGGACGGAAAGCATATGGCCTTTGTTTCAAACCGATCCGGAACCCCTCAGATTTATATTAAAAATACAGCTTCCGGAGAGGTAAGAAGACTGACCTTTCAGGGACGATATAATACACAGCCCAGCTGGTCGCCCAAAGGGGACAAGGTGGCCTATGCCGGGATGGAAAGCGGCCGAAACAATATCTTCGTGATCGGCAGTGATGGACAGGGCTCCATTCAATTAACGCAGGATCAGGGCGATAACGAAGCACCGTCATGGTCGCCGGATGCAAGTCTTATCGTGTTCAGTTCTACACGGGAAGGTCCTTCCAGAATCTATGTTATGACGGCTTACGGAACCGACCAGAGACGATTGCTTGCCCTGAAAGGAGGTGAGCAGACAGAACCGGATTGGTCACGGGGAATGGGTAATAATTAATAAAAAAAAATTGATAAACAGCACAAAATATACAACCTAAATTATCAGGAGGAAGACATGCGAAAAAAATTATTAATACATTTGGCTATGGTATTTGTAATCCCCGGATTACTGTTCACCGTTTCATGTGCAAAAAAGACAATCCGGTCTGAAACTTCTTTAGCACAGGAGGCTGGAGGTGAAGCGGCGGACGAGGCAAGACAGGAAGAGTTGGCACGGCAACGGGCCATTGAAGAGCAACGTCTCCGGGAAGAAGCCGAACGTATGGAGACCGCCCGGGATATGTTCTCAACCGAAGATATATTTTTTGAATTTGACAGTGCGGTTTTACTTGCCGAGGCACAGGAGATCTTGAGGAAAAAAGCGGAATGGCTTTTAAACAATCTTGAAGCTACGGCAACCATTGAAGGGCACTGCGATGAGCGGGGGACCAATGAGTACAACCTTGCGCTGGGGGACCGGCGTGCTGAAAGTGCCAAGACCTTCCTCATGGATCTCGGTGTTCAGGGGTCGCGATTAAGCACCATAAGCTACGGCGAAGAACGTCCCGTAGACCCCGGGCATAATGAAGAAGCCTGGGCAAAGAACCGCAGGGGTCATTTTGTCCTGAACTAAGCGTCTCGGAAAATGTATTCCGCATTAAGCGGGAAAAACCAATTGATTTCGAATCTTAACCACTTATAAAACCAAATGGGGCTAAGCCCCATTTGGTTAATTTTGCTATGAAAAATATAACCCTATTTATTTTGTCGTTCATGATGCTTTTGTGTGGCTGTGCGTTGCAGCGGGATGTGATGACCCTCGACAGTCGACAGGCTTTGATTGAAAAACGTTATTTGGAATCCCAGCAAAAGAACAAAGACCTCGAATCCCAATTAAAAGCCCAGAAACAAGATAATCAAAATCTTAGAAATAATTTTGCCGAGCAAAATGCCTTGATCGAAAGTTTCAGACAGGAAATCCAGATATTAAGCGGCAGGCTTGAAGAGACGGAATATGTATTAAAACAGAAAATACAGACTTCTGATGATTCGTATGAGAAAAAAGAAATCCGGTTGGACAGAATAGATCAAACGGCAAGTTCAAATAAAGACCGTATCGCACGTATTGAGCAGTATCTGAATTTTGAGTCTGCGGAACCTGATGTAAAAGCCAAACAGGGGGCAGGCATAAAAACCCAGAGCCGAACCGAACAGAAACTTTCAGAAGATGGGATGTACCAAACGGCAAAACAAGCATTTGATCAGGGAGACTTGCAGTTGGCCCGGGAAAGATTTCAAAAATTAATAGACGCATATCCAAAGTCAAATATGGCCGACAATGCCCAATTCTGGATCGGTGAAATCTATTATCATGAAAAATGGTACGAAAAAGCCATTTTAGAATATCAGAAGGTCATCGAAAACTATCCCAACGGGAATAAGGTCCAATCCTCTTTGTTAAAACAGGGATTTTCTTTTTTTAATCTCGGGGACAAAGCAAATGCCCGCCTTATCTTTACGGAACTGATTAAAAAATATCCAAAATCCAATGAAGCCGAAATCGCTAAAAAAAAGTTGAAAGATGTTGCTCATTAATCGGATTTGAGGGTTTGGTTGTTTAAAGAAAATCGGTTCCAAACATAATAGAGGGTTTCATCCGAAATCCGGAAAAGAGCATTACATGATAAAGGTTATCGGTATAGATCCGGGTCTCTCAGCCACCGGTGTGGGAATTGTCAGGGGAACGGGTCTGAAGGTTAAAGGCTTTTCCTTCGGCAGTATCCATACTTCAAAAAACCTTCCCCTGCCGGACCGTCTCGATAAAATCTTTTCAGATCTTCTCATGGTATTAAAGGATGAACACCCCGACCTTATGGTCGTGGAAGATATATTTTCCATGGTCAAGTTTCCAAAAGCCGGCATCACATTGGGTAAAGTCACCGGTGTGGTTCTGCTTGCCGGTTGCCAGGTGGGCGTGCCGGTTGCAGAGGTACCGGTTCGTGAAGCCAAACAGGTGCTGACCGGAAACGGCAATGCAGGCAAAATGCAGCTTGAAAAAGCGGTTCGGCGGGTGTTACACCTGACCGATCCCATTAAACCTTATCACGCTTCTGATGCAATGGGTTTAGCGCTTGTGGGGCTGTTTCGCCATAATAACGGACGGTCGCAAACCGCACAGCCCAATCTCTATGCAACGGTATCTAATGATCGGTTATCTTGAGGGCAAACTTTTAAAAAAAGAGAACGACCGCATACTGCTTCTTGCAAATCAGGTCGGATATGACGTTCTGCTTCCTGCAATTGTCATGGAAACCTTCGGAGCAAAGAAAGTCGGTGATGACCTATCTTTATATATTTATTATCAACAGACCGAACGGCAGCCCAAGCCGGTGCTGATCGGTTTTAATCTGGAGGTGGAAAAAGAATTTTTTCAACAGTTCATTTCCGTAGAAGATATCGGTCCCCTCAAAGCGGTGAAGGCTCTGAACCTGCCGGTCCGTGACATTGCACGGGCCATAGAATCCAAAGATATCCCTAAGCTTAAGCAGTTAAAAGGCATCGGTGACCGGACCGCACGTAAAATTATTGCCACACTTGAAGGCAGAATGAATAAATTCGCATTGATCTGTGAACCGGAAAAAATAAAAGCGCCGGTGGTCGAAGACTTTTCAAAGCAGGTGTTGGATGTACTTATTCTTCAGCTGGGGCACAAGAGAACCGATGCAAAGAAGATGATCGACCAAGCCATGAAACGTAACCGCTCCATTACAACCCCTGAAGAACTCTTTGAAGAAGTATATCGGGGAGAAATTCCCTAAACCGATACCGCACCAAAAATTATGAACGATATATTGAAACATACTTCCAACAACCAGGGAATTCTAGACGCATCCTGTTTGCCCGTGGACAGAGAACCGGAAATCCTCTCCTTGAGGCCAGAACATTTTTCAGACTATGTGGGCCAGGCGGAAGTTGTGGAAGCGCTTAAAATCGCAATTGAAGCCGCCATACAAAGAGATGAACCCGTGGACCATATTATTTTTCACGGGCCTCCGGGCCTGGGAAAAACAACGTTGGCTCATATTATTGCCAATGAAATGGGGGGCAATCTTATTACCACTGCCGGCCCTTCCCTTGAAAAAGGCGGTGACCTGATCGGCATCCTTACACATCTTGAAGATAAAGACACTCTGTTTATAGATGAGATTCACCGGACCCCTAAAATTGTAGAGGAATTCCTGTATCCCGCCATGGAGGACTTTGCCATCGATTTTATATTTGACAAAGGCATTCATGCCCGCAGTCATAAATACCGTTTAAACCGCTTTACCCTTGTGGGCGCCACCACACGGGTGGGACTGTTATCCGCACCTCTGAGGGATCGGTTCGGTATTTTTAAAACCCTTGATTTCTACACGGAACAGGATTTGGTCAACATCATTGAACGTTCGGCGGCGCTGCTTAAGGTGACTATCGATACTCACGGAGCCATGGAACTTGCCAAACGATCCCGGGGAACGCCCCGGATTGTGAACAGACTTCTTAAACGGGTAAGAGACTATACTCAGGTACGGGCGGATGGAATCATTACCCGGGAAACCGTTGAGAAAGCCCTGTCTCTGGAAGGGGTTGACGAAAAGGGGCTGACCCATCTGGACCGCCGCTACCTGACAACCATCATTGAGTTCTATAAAGGGGGTCCGGTGGGCATTGAGGCTATCGCCGCAACCCTTCAGGAAGAAACCGATACCCTTGTGGATGTAGTGGAGCCCTTTCTGTTAAAAATCGGAATGGTAACAAGAACCTCTTCAGGTAGAAAGGCGTCTCAGGCCGCATGCCGTCATCTGGGGTATAGCGTCCAGAAAAAACTGTTTCAATAATTGATCATGTCGATAATCACACTTTTGACTGATTTTGGTACCGAGGATGCATATGCGGGGATCATGAAGGGGGTTATCCTGTCCGTAACCCCTTCAGCAGTGATTATCGATATCACCCATCACATCGATCCTCAGAACCTGATCCAGGCCGCATGCGTTATCAAATCTTTCTACAGATATTTTCCCCAGGGCACGGTGCATGTTATGGTTGTGGATCCGGGAGTGGGCAGCGACCGTGCCATCGTGGCCCTTGAAATCAATGGCCATATTTTTTTGGCGCCGGATAACGGGGTGTTAACGCTGGTCACGGATCAAGGCAAGATTGATTCCCTGGTCCGGGTCGAGAATACACGCTATTTTTTAAAACCCGTGAGCCGCACCTTCCATGGCCGGGATATTTTTGCTCCGGTTGCCGCCCATCTGTGCGGGGGCATGGAGATAAAAAACCTGGGTCCGCCCCTTGATCGACAAAACCTGGTTCATCTTAAAATAGACAAACCCTTTATATCCGAAAAGGATCGCCTGGTGGGAACCGTGGTAGGTTTTGATGGTTTTGGAAACTGCATCTCAAATATTGACGAAACCTGTCTTAAGAAAATTGATGCCCGTGGGTCCGGAAGAATGATTGTGATCAGAATCGGTAAAACTTCAATTAAAGGCGTGTCACACAGTTATGCGGACACGAAACCGAACCGCCCCCTTGCAATCATGGGCAGTTTCGGATATCTTGAAATTGCGCTGAATCAAGGAAATGCGCGGCGCTCTTTGGGAATCGCAAAAGGAGATTCCATCACTTTGGAACAGGGCCAGGAGGCGCATGGTGAAAAATGAATCCAAAGAATTTTCTCTCATTAACAAGGAATTGACCATAGACGGTACGGTATCTACAAGTGGACGTCTGATTATCAAAGGAGTCTTCAAAGGAACCCTTGCAGGCAAAGATGTGGTGATTGCCGAGGAAGGGGCGGTTTATGCCGATGCCGAGGTGGAGTCCGTTACCATCGCAGGAATTTTTGAGGAACAAATCAGGGTGTCAAAAGAGTTGAGTATCCTTTCCACCGGAAACTGCAAGGGAGTGATCGTGTGCAAGGATTTTTCAGTGGATGCCGGTGGCATCTTGAACGCGCAGGTAACCTGCATTACCGCCGGGGAGCGTGTTCAGAAAAGAATTTGCCGGTATCCAAAAAAAAGTGACGAATCCTGGCCTAAATCAGGCTTGAAAGTTTATTATTATATTGAAATTCCAAATATCAAATACCAAAAAACAAATAAATCCCAATGACCGAAATTCAAAAATCCAAACGATGTCTCATTCCGGAAGGTTTTGGTCATTGGAATTTGTAATTTTGATATTGTTTGGAATTTGAGTATTGTGATTTGTAATTTTAGCACCGTATCCGAAAAAACAAATCCTTTTTATCTGAATCAGTTAGAGTTAACTCTGACGAATCCATAGCCTATCCTTCACCGTTCTTGACAACCCGTCCCATTTTCGGTATCTGACTCATAATTTTTGCTCTCAGAAAGGGAGGTTTTATGAAAGATTTTAGAACAATCAGCGCCAACACCCGACTGTGCGCGGTTATCGGTAACCCCATTGCTCACAGCCTGTCTCCGGCCATCCACAATGCAGCGTTTGCGGAGCTGAACCTGGATTTCGTGTATCTGGCGTGCCGGGTCGAGGATGTAAAAAATGCATTGGCGGGCATGAGGGCCTTGGAGAACTTTCGCGGCATGAGCGTCACCATTCCGCATAAAGTCGAAGTTATGAAATATGTCGATGATATTGCCGAGGCAGACCGCAGCATCGGTTCAATCAATACCATTATTCATGAAAAGGACAAGCTGGTGGGTTTGGGAACGGACGGGCCGGGAGCGCTGAAAGCCCTTGCGGATACGGGCATTGAAGTTGACGGTAAACATATTTTAATGTTGGGTTCCGGGGGTGCGGCACGGGCCATTGCCTTTACCCTTGCCCTGAATACCAGGCCGGCAAAGCTTAGCCTTTTGGATATTGACGAGAACATGCTGGATCAATTGACCGCGGATCTAAAGGCCGGCACCCCTGCTCCGGTCGCATCCGAATTGCTGACCCAACGCACGCTTGCCCAAAAAATGGACACTGCGGATATCATCCTTCACTGTACGCCCGTGGGCATGCATCCCAACACAGATGTCTCCCTGATTCCCGTCCAATTGTTTCGACCCGGGCAGGTGGTCTTTGACATCGTATATACCCCCCTTGAAACCAAACTGATTGCCGATTCAAGGTCCCGGGGCCTTACCGTGATTTGCGGGGTGGAAATGTTTGTCAACCAGGCGGTCCTGCAGTTCGAACGGTTTACCGGTGTTGACGCACCGGTGGAGGTGATGCGTCGCGTGGTAATGGAGCAGTTGAAATCATGAATATCGTACTGATCGGATATCGGGGGACCGGAAAAACCGTGGTGGGGGAGCCTCTGGCTGAGCGCCTTGGCATGACCTATATGGGAATGGATGCACAAATCATGAAAAAGGCGGGCATGTCCATTCCGGAAATTGTGGAAAAATCCGGTTGGCGCGGGTTTCGCGAAATGGAATCTCAAGTGGCCCGGGAATTGGCGGGGCTGGATAATCTCGTTATCGATACCGGCGGCGGGGTAATTGAACGACCGGAGAATATTGAGGCGTTGCAAACCAACTCCCGCATATTTTGGTTAAAGGCTTCCGTGGATGCCATCGTCTCGCGAATTCACCAAGACACCCAGCGGCCGGCCTTGACCGCAGGAAAAACGTTTACCGAAGAAGTGGCAGAAGTCCTGGAGCAACGAGCTCCCAAGTACAAGAGCGCCGCTCACCACGAAATTGATACGGATCCATTAACGCCTGAACAGGTAGTGGAGAAGATTATCCAAATCTGTGGCAAATAGGATCTTGCACCCGCATACCCGGTCTTGAATATGATAAGATTTCTCAGTCCCACAGATGAATCCGGATCTTCACTGAAATGCCAAATTAAGCAGTGGTATGGGTCAGGTGTAAGGAATTGAGGGACTGCTCTTCAATTTTTGGACACGGTGGCTTAAGGGCCTGTTTTAATTTTCTTTCGAAGATCTGATACCAGATGTTTCATTAGCAAAATAAAAACGATAATCAGAGCGATGAAAAGCACGGGATAATATAAATTATCCCGGAATTTGCCAATATCGGTATCGCTTTCAAGTCTGTCCAGTGGAACTGCTGGCGGTGGTATTCAAGCCGCGTTTCTTCAAATTGTTCTTTGGAGATCTTATCCAGTGGAATTTTCACTTTCCTGTGCAATCGCAATGTTCTGCTGTGGGAAAATCTATTCAGCCTTCGAATAGTTTTTGTTGGAATTTTAAGCCATTCCGCATAGTGTCCCAAGGTTTCCTCCATTTCAACCTGAATGATTCCCACGGGTTTGCCTTTTTGTATCATCACCCGCTCAACCTCCAGATTTCCCCCTATGATATCCGGATCGATTGCCGGCTCGGACAACGGTATCGCGGCCTCGTATGCGGAAAACGTACGTAAGGATGCCATGCCTGTAAGTCCTATGTCCAGATTAGCAATTTAATGCCCACGAGAGCAAGAAATACGCCGACAAAAATGCGGAAAAATTTCTGCGGCAACCTGTCGAGAAACCGCTTGGCAAGGTAGGCACCGGCGAATGAAATCGGGATGCTGAACACTAACGCGACCAAGATATCACCCTGTAAATGTGTTCCCCCCCATACGTAGCGCGAGATGCGGGTCAGGTCGATAAACAGGGCAATTAGCCCGGAAGTGAAGATGTATACCTCCTTGGGCAGATTGAATGCCGTGAGGAAAGCACCACGAACTGCACCGCCGACACCGAAAAAACCGGCGAAGAAACCGGACATCATACCCCCGCATACTGCTGTAGCGTTTGTCTTGGGCAACGCCCATTCGCGTTTGAGGAACAGATACACGACGTAAGAAATTAGGAAAGCTCCCAGAATCCGCTTGAGCGGAAACACCTGAGCCTGCAGTGAGAGAGAGGCCCCCAAGAAACTGGCCCCAATACCCGACAGGCCGAACGTAAGGATTAGTTTCCAATCAAACCCTCGCTTGAACAGAAGGACCTTCCAGACGTCGCCGCACAAATGAATAATCCCAACAAATAGAAGCGCTATAGGAAACGGTACGAACAAAACCATAATCGGAATCATAACCGTGGACGATCCAAATCCTGTTGCAGTCCCGATTCCGGAAGCAATAAGAGTCAACAGGCAAAGCAGTAATGTTTGTACCATGCAATCCTTTCCTTTTGGCCAACGTCCAGGCTCATTGCTGTCAATGGAGCATAGTGCAGTATCCTTCTTTTATTTGCGCGTTCCGTGGCATAATTCCCACAGATTACACCTTAACGTTGCAAAAGTCGAGGATGCCTCAGATCCGCGGCGTCAAGGGTGAAGATCCGCAACTATTTACTGCGAACCCTTGACAACAAAGGAGATGGAGTATCATGGGCTTATCCGCCACTGGCGGGCTTTCCCATGGGGTAAACTACACGGTGAAGAATGAAAACCTGATCCCGTTGTTTTTCTTTATTATTTTTATTTTTTGAATTTGATAAGAATATATTTATACAAATAACCTGTAGTCCCAAACGGTCGCGTACTGTAAACCGGAAAACTATTAATCGGCACATGACGGGCAAACACCGTATAAAAAAAATTCGTGATTTTCCATTACGAAGCCTTCAGGTGCAGCTTCTTCCTCGTTCAGAGCACAATCCGGAAGTTCAAAAACGCGATTACAGACATGACAATGGAAGTGATGGTGATGACCTTTTCCGGTGCGCTCGTATAAGCTTCCAAGTGATGGAAGGTGGATCTGCTTTAACCATCCTTTTTGGACTAAAATTTTCAAATTACGATAAACCTTAGCCTGGTTAAGGAATTCCACAATTGCGCGACCATGCCTAAGAATTTCTTCGACCCGCAAGGGCCTGTCTTGCTGGCGAAAAACCTGTTCAATCGCCGCTCTTTGGCATGTTTTTCGTTTCATCACTTAATCCTCATTTAATAGAATAGCAAAACCATTTTCCAATGGCAAATGAACTTTCATTAGTTCTTGACCGATCAAAAAGCATGGCTTATAATGCGAATGAATTTGCATTATTGCAAACTTAATTTGTTTAAAAATGATTTAACATACAAAAAAACAATCGATCAAGACAGTCCGTTTCATGAGACGATTTAAATTTATAACCTGCCAGACGCTTTGCATGACAGCAGCGTTGATCCTGGCTCTTTTACCGGTAATTCATGGCCTGCATCTGGCCTCATGCGAAAGAAAACAACTTTCTTGCCATGCGCACCCTATGGAACATATTCACTGCGGGTATGGTTCCCCTCATCACAATGAGCATGCTTCTAACGGTTCAGAATGCTGTTGTTTTCAAATAAGCGGTCCGCAGGACGTTGGTGGCCATAGACATGACCCTTCCACCTGTCCGTTTTGCCAGTTCTTCACCCAACTGATGAACGGCGGATGGTTCAACCCATCACAAATTATTCAATTCCCAGAAGAAATTCGTATATGGGTGCCATGTCCAAATCGAGTTGTCCTCAAAATATGCTTTTTTTCAAGGGCCTACCCCCGTGCTCCTCCTGTCTGATGAATCTCCTTTAGATTCTTTGTTTCCGGCTGTTCCTGGTTTTTTCCCTCCGAGGGGTAAGTATCTTTGGTGCCGGTCTTTATAATTCCATGACATTGGAGGATAACTCGTGAAATTCTTGAACAGTGCCCTGCTGGCGGCAGGGATTGCTATAATGATGTCAGCCGCTGAAATACCGGCTGCCGAGGAAACTAACACAATGGCGGCCGAGCGGAACGTAATTCAGCTGGATACCATCGTTGTGACTGCCACGGCAAAATCGGAGGACAAGCAGACTATCGAAAGCCGGACGCTTAAGTCCCACAAGGTAGTTGATCTGGCTGAAATTCTGTCCGATGAACTGGTCGAGGTTCAAATGATACGTAAGAGCGGTTATGGCAACGAAGTGTCCATGCGCGGCTTTGGTCAGGAAAACATGAAAGTGCTTCTGGATGGCGGCATCCTCGAGGGCGCTTGCGGCAGTCGTAAAGACCCGTCTCTTTCCCATATCAACATACTGACGGTTGAGAACCTGATCATCCAACAAGGGCCATTCGATGTCACCAAGCCCGGCTGCCTTGGCGGATACGTGGATGTGATTACCAAAAAGCCGAGGCCAGGCTTTGAAGGCGAAATCCTTTTAAAGACCGGCAGCTATGATTTCAACAGCGGGGGGTTCATGACTCGGGGTGGCAATAATAAGGTTCAAGGACTTTTGGGATATAATTTTTCCCGGTCCGACCAGTACAAGGATGGCAGCGGTGACAGGCTTTGGAAAGTACGCGAAGGTCTGGCCGCTCCATACAATCCGGATGGTCGTGAGGCCGAGGCATTCCAAAAGCACGATCTCTGGGGCAAACTGAAACTCACCCCTAATTCGCAACATACCCTTCTGCTGGAGCATACTTACGGGAAAGCCAAGGACATTATTACGCCACGGGTCGTGTTCGACACGGAAGAGGAAATCACTTATCTGAGCAAGGCAAGCTGGGAAATAAATAACCTTGGAGATTTTTCAAAAGAGCTGACCGTTTCGTTCTATCGGAACGAAGTGAATCACGATCCATACCAGAAATTCCGAGCCGTTGCCGTGCCAAAAAACAACAAGGTCGAGTCGGTTATTACCGGTGGCGGGATTCAGAATATGACCGAGACCAATTTTGCAACCTTGACTTACGGAATCGACATGTACCACCGGGATTGGCAAGGCGATGTGTACAACAGCCTGACCGGCGCAGAACTAAATGACAACCTGATTCCTTCTGTCAATACCCTAAACCTTGGGGGTTACATTAAAATTGACAAGAGATTTGAGAAATGGTCTCTGGGGGTGGGGCTTCGGTACGATCGCTTCCGTCAGGACGCGGATGAAGCACTTGTGTTTACACCGACTGTGACCAGCCAAAACCGTCAGGTCGACCATCTGATCGGTGGACACGTATCCGCAAATTATTTCCTTACCGAGGATGCCATGATTTTCGGTGGTGTGGGTCGCAGCTACCGAACGCCCACATCTTGTGAGCGTTACATCCAGGGCAACTCCTCTTTCTTCGGAAACCCGGAACTTGAGCCCACGGCCAATACGGAAGTGGACTTGGGGTTCATATTCGAGCCCGGACGCTGGATGTTTCAGGCAAAAGGCTTTTACTCCGATCTCAACAACTATATTTACCAGGAAAACAACTTGAGAGGATATAAAAGTTATACAAATATCAACGCTCATATTTATGGAGGAGATATCAAGGTTGGGGTGAATCTCCCATACGGGCTGTCCGTGGACGGGGGGATGGCTTACCAGCGTGGGCAAAAGGACAGCCATCCCGATAATAACAACGATGATAATCTCGGACAGATAGCACCGCTCAAAAGTCGAATCGCCCTGAAGTACAACAACGAAAAACCGTTTGGCCTGGAGAATGCCGCAGTTTTCGGAACTCTCGAATGGGTTCACTCCAACGCTGATAATCATGTGGATATGGATGCCGGTGAGGTGCGCCTATCGTCGTGGGACATCATGAATGTGAGAGTGGGCTGCCGTTTCAAGTCCTTCACGGTCCATTTGGGTATGGACAACGTATTCGACCGCAAGTACACGGTGGCCAACTCCTACGAGTGGGACGTGATTGGCGGCTCAGGTGCCAACCCTGCTATCGTAAACGAACCAGGTCGATTCTTTTATGCCAGCCTGGAGCTGGAATGGTAGGAATTAAGGCCTGACCCCGCTATTTTCATAATATCTTTTCTCTCTATAAAGATTGGGATTCCGGTCTGTTTGATATAATTGGTTGTTTTTTATCCGTCAATTTGCTAAATTCATTCATTACGGTTAATCCTATAGAAAACTTGGAAATATGTAATTTGTTTTTTTTAACCCTTCCTATGGTTCTGTGATATCGGACCTGCATGACACAGGTAACAGAAGAAAATTTAGTTGCAGATCCCAATCTTGATCCGGAAACCTGGCTTGATCAATATGGAGATTATCTGTACCGATTTGCGCTGGCACATACCAAAGATCAGGCTGTAGCTGAAGATCTGGTGCAGGAGACCTTCCTGGCTGCTCTGCACGGACGTAACCGTTTCAAGGGCCACTCCGCTGTTAAGACTTGGCTTTCGGCCATTCTCAAGAACAAGATTGTGGACTATCTGAGGAAAAAGATCCGGGAACAGGCAATGAACGATACAAATTCGATAACCGAAACCGTTGACGGATATTTTCACAGGAATGGAAGTTGGAAAATCCGCCCGGAAAAATGGAACCTTGATCCTTCGAAAATATATGAACAGCATGAATTTATGGATACGTTTTACAAATGTCTTTCAGAACTTCCCGACCGGCTGTCCAAAGCGTTTGTGTTAAGGGAAATGGAAGGTTACAGCACAAAAGAAATTTGTAATGTTTTGCAGGTTTCTTCGACCAATATCTGGGTGATGCTTTACAGAGCAAGAATGTTTCTAAGTGCTCTAATTCATAACTGCGATAACGAATTTTAATGGACACTGTCTCGTATAAGGTGAAGTCCAAAGTTTGAAGTTTGAAGTGCCTTAAGTGAGTGAGCTAAAGTTATGGAGTCGCTTCGCTCTCTCCGAGCTGCAGGCTCTACGAGCCGGAAGCCGTTGATTTTATATAATTGGGTGATTTTATATAATTGACAGAATCCCTTAACCCTGGCCCAGACCGATCACCAACACTATATATATAAATGCAGGTTTTCAA
>CAYPIW010000194.1:0-32351 GCA_964410925.1 uncultured Desulfobacteraceae bacterium | reverse complement strand
CTCGTACATGTATATTGATATCGGCTATAGATCATTGCAAACATGCCTTTTTGAATATAGCGTATTGGTGATCGGTCTGGGCCAGGGTTAAGGAATACTTCCAATTTGTATAAAAGCCTGAGCGTTGCAACTCCTTAACTTTAACTCACTTCAAACTTTAGCTCACTTGTAACTTTTTTGGTTTATCCGGTTTAGGGTAAAGGAGCACTCATGGACATAGAAATCAAAATTCCGCATGTTGGAGAATCCGTGCAGGAAGCGGTTCTTGTGGAGTGGTACAAAAAGGACGGAGATACGGTCCAAAAAGATGATCCGCTCTTTGTTGTGGAAACCGACAAGGTCACATTAGAAATCGTGGCCGAGGCGTCAGGAACTTTAAAGATCCGGGTATCCCAGGGGGAAACGGTTGCCATCGGCACGGTGGTGGGGATTATCGATACCCAAGGCGCACCTGCGCATCCATCCAAACCCACCCGGCCTGAAAAAGAAGCACCTATGCCTTCGACGCCACCGGCGGAAACCGGGGAACCGGCTCCTGCCGTGGATTTATCCGAAAAAGCACCCACGGAAGCGCCATCGCCCGAAGTACGGCAAATCATTCCACCGTCGGTCCGTCGGCTGGTGGCTGAAAAAAATCTCGATATTACCGCCATCACCGGCACCGGGCCGGGCAACAGAATTACCAAAAGCGATGTTCTCTTATACCTGGAACAGGCCCGGGCAGCAGTTCAGGTCTCGGAACCTGCGCCGCCGGAAACCCGGAAACAGCCGGTTCCGGAGTCTGAAATATCCTCGGAACCCGTTCCGCCCGCCGGGCAAAAGATTAGCCGCAAACCCATGAGTCCCATTCGCCAGCGCATTGCATCACGCCTTGTGCAGGCCAAACAGAATACCGCCATGCTCACCACTTTTAATGAAATCGATATGACCCGTACCATGGACATCCGCACCCGGTTCAAGGAAAGCTTTCATGAAAAGTATGGCGTCTCTCTGGGATTTATGTCTTTTTTTATCAAAGCATGCGTGGACGCCCTCAAAGAATTCCCTGAAATTAATGCGTTTATTGACGGGAAAGAGATTGTTTACCATCACTATCACCATATCGGCGTTGCCATCAGTGCCGATCGCGGTCTGGTGGTACCGGTCATTCGCAATGCTGAAAATTTAAGCTTTGCCCAACTCGAACAGGCAATCGTGGACTTTGTGGATAAAATAAAAAACAATCGCCTTGAACTGGCCGACTTAGAGGGAGGAACATTTACAATCAGCAACGGCGGAGTTTTCGGATCTTTGCTCAGCACCCCGATTTTAAATATGCCCCAAAGCGGTATATTGGGAATGCATAAAATTGAAAAACGGCCGGTGGTTGTGGATAATGAAATAAAAATACGGGCCATGATGTACATGGCCCTCAGCTATGACCACCGAATTGTGGATGGCAGAGAAGCAGTCAGCTTTCTGGTACGGGTTAAGGAATATATTGAAAATCCGGAACGGATCATGATGGAGATTTAATTATGACACAGAAAGAACGTTACGATCTTACAGTTGTTGGTACGGGACCCGGAGGATATGTGGCGGCCGTCCGCGCGGCACAACTGGGCTTAAAGGTGGCATGTGTTGAAAAGGAGGCCCGTTTGGGAGGGGTATGTCTGAATACCGGCTGCATCCCGAGTAAAGCGCTGCTGGACTCCAGCGAATATTTTCACCTGGCTAAAGATCACTTTGCTTCCCACGGGATCAAAACAGGCAAATTAAGTATGGATCTGCCGGCAATGATGGCACGCAAAGATCAGGTGGTTAAAGACCTCACGGATAATGTTCGCAAACTTCTTGAAGGAAACAGCATCAAGGTGTTTCACGGAACCGGACGGCTTTCCGGTGTTGACCGGGTTGAGATATCCAAATCTTCCGGATCTTCGAATAAGGAAAAACCAAAGACCATCGAAACCCGGTCGATTATTCTTGCCACCGGCAGTACGCCGGTTCAAGTGCCCGGCCTTGAATTTGACGGTAAACATATCGTCACGTCTACGGAAGCCCTGTCATTTAAAACAGTTCCCAAGCACCTGGGGGTTGTGGGGGGCGGATATATCGGCTTGGAATTGGGATCGGTATGGCTTCGCCTGGGCGCAAAGGTCACTGTTGTTGAAATGCTGCCGCAAATTGCCGCCACCCTGGACAGTCAGGTGGCCCGAACTTTGGGCCGAATCCTCAAGGAACAGGGCATGGAAATTCATTTAAATACCCGGGTTACGGGAGCCAAAATCACTAAAAACAAAGTAGGGATGACTTTGGAATCCAACGAAAAAGAGGAAACCATTACGTGTGATCGTCTCCTGGTGTCGGTGGGCAGGCGGCCCTTGACGCAGAATTTGGGGTTGAAAGAAATCGGCGTGGAAACCGATTCCCGAACCGGTCATGTGGTGGTGGATGAAGCATATCGAACCAGCATCCCCTCCATCTATGCAATTGGCGATCTTATCCCGGGACCCATGCTGGCCCATAAGGCCTCGGCAGAAGGAATTGCCACCGCCGAGTGTATCGCCGGCCTTCCCGGTGAGGTAAATTACGATGCCATTCCTGCAATTGTCTATACCTGGCCCGAGGTTGCCAGTGTCGGTCTCACCGAAGAACAGGTCAAAGAACACAACATCTCCTATTGTATCGGCACCTATCCCTTTTCAGGGGCCGGTCGGGCCCGGTGCATGGGAGAAAAAGACGGATTTGTCAAGCTCATCGCCCATTCCAAAACCGATCGAATTTTGGGCGTACATATCATCGGACCGCGCGCCGCGGACATGATCGCCGAATGTGTGCTGGCTATTGAATTCGGTGCAAGTTCCGAAGACATCTCGCGGACCGTCCACGGCCACCCCACCTTTGCCGAAGCGTTGCAGGAAGCGGCCATGACCATACGCAAATGTTCCATTTATTCGTCTTGAAATTCTGCCATACCCATGCTTCAAGAAACAAGGAGAATATCATGGCCAATTATGATTACGATATGGGGGTGATCGGCGGTGGTGCCGCCGGCCTGACCGTTACCTCCGGTGCCGCCCAACTGGGAGCAAAAACCCTTTTGGTTGAAAAAGAAAAGGAGCTTGGTGGTGACTGCCTGCATTTTGGATGTGTCCCCAGTAAAACGTTGATCAAAACGGCTCATGTTTATCACCAGATAAAAAATGCCAACACCTTCGGCCTGCCCCGGGTTTCGGTGCCTCCGGTAGAATTCGATCAGGTATCAAAAAGAATTAAATCCGTGATCAGCGTCATTCAAAAGCATGATTCCGAAGAAAGATTTTGCACTCTTGGGGCCAAAGTAGAATTTGGAAACCCAAAATTTACCGATGAACACACCATCCGGCTGAACGAGAAGACTTTTTCTGCAAAGAACTGGGTGATTGCAACCGGCTCATCTCCCATGGTTCCTCCCATTGAAGGTCTGATGAACACGCCTCATATCACCAATAAAGAAATTTTTTATTTGGATCATCTGCCTGAGTCTATGATCATTTTAGGCGGCGGCCCCATAGGAACTGAAATGGGACAGGCGTTCAATCGCCTGGGAACAAAAGTCTTTATTGTAGATCGCGCCGACCAGATCCTGGGAAAAGAGGATATGGATATGGCCAACGGGGTGATGAACGTTATGCGCTCTGAAGGTGTGGTCTTCCACTTGAATTCTTCCGTTGAAGCGACAAAAGATCTGGGCCGTCAAAAACAAGTGGTCATAAAAAATGCCGGGGGCAAAACCATCCGTCTGGAGGCTGAAACCATCCTTGTGGCTATGGGCAGATCCGCCAATGTCGAAGAACTGGGACTCGAACATATTGGTGTTCAATTCGATAAAACAGGCATTAGGGTAGATAAAAGGTTAAGGACAAATCACAAACACATTTATGCAGCAGGAGATGTGAACGGGGGGTTCCAGTTCACCCATGCCGCCGGCTACGAAGGGGGCATTGTCATCAGCAACGCAATCTTTCATTTTCCCCGGAAAACCGATTATACGTTTCTGCCGTGGTGTACCTACTCAGATCCTGAACTGGCAAGCATCGGGATAAATGAAAAAACAGCACAGGCGGCCGGAATCGATTATGCGGTCTGGACAGAGGAATTCCGAGATAACGACAGAAGCCTGGCAGAGGGTGAAAAAGTCGGTAAAATTAAAATGATCCTCGATGAGAAAGAAAAGCCGGTGGGCGTTCAGATTTTAGGTCCCCGGGCAGGAGACTTGATCAGTGAATGGGTAGCAATGTTAAATGGAAAGGTCAAACTTTCCACCCTGGCTTCTGCCGTACATCCTTATCCCACCATCGGTGAAATTAATAAAAAGGTTGCCGGAACCTATTTTTCTCCCAAAATATTTTCAGATAAGATTAAAAAAAGTCTTAAGTTTTTTTTCCATCTTAAAGGAAGGGCATGCACTCCTGAAGCCTGCGAAGAATAAAGGATTTTATTGCATGACGTCCTTCGACAGCCCTTTTTTTAGATGTCAGGTGTCAGAGGGAAACGAGGTGACCCATAACAATTATATGGACATGGGTTTTCCCGAAGGGTTAAGAATATGCCCTGCGAAACGTTTTTTTTCTGGAATTCACGCTGGGTTTATTCCAAAACAATAGCAAAACCTGTAATTTTCATATGTAACAGTAACTGTCAGGCACGTTCTGCACGAATGCCCTTAATCACTGGAATAAGCACTTTTTTCAGTCATCATCCAGAATCTTTCGGATCGTCTTTGCGATTTCACCCAAAACAACAGGCTTCATAAGGAAAGCTCGGACTCCTCTTGCTTTGGCTTTATCTTCATTGACATGTTCACTATACCCGGTACATAGAATTATAGGGATATCAGAGCGTAATTTTAAAAGCTCTTTGGTCAGTTCCAATCCTGTCATGTTGGGCATGGTAAAATCGGTAATGACCAGATCAAATCTGTCAGGATTTGCACGAAAGGCCTCCAGGGCTTCAATGCTGCTCGTTCTTGCAGTCACTTTATACCCCAGGCGTTCTATCATCGGTTGAATTGTATCGACCATAGCCTTTTCATCATCAACAAAAAGTATTCTTTCCTCGCCCCTTGGCACCTCAACCGCAATCTCAACTTCCGGTTCCGACTCATCTTCAATGCAGGGAAAAAGAATATGAAAAACAGTTCCTTTCCCTGGTTCACTACTCACCGAAATACCGCCGCCATGGCTTTTTATTATACCGTGGACCACAGAAAGCCCCATCCCTGAACCTTCACCTACGTTCTTAGTGGTAAAGTATGGATCAAAGATCCGCTTCAAGATCTTGGGCTCAATACCATGACCTGTATCATTTACTGTCAGTTTTATATATTTCCCGGGGGACAGGTCATGATAATAAGTTGCAGAACCTGCATCTAATTCAATATCTTCAAGGCCAACCTCTAAAACCCCTCCTTTTTCTCCCATGGCATGGGCTGCATTGGTGCAAAGATTTATTATGACCTGATTTATTTGTGTCGGATCTGCAAGAACGGTATCCGACTCGCTTGAAATATTCTGGTGAATTTCGATTGTCGTTGGAATTGAAGATCGTAATAACTTGAGAGACTCTTTGATAATTGGAATAATTTTAACCGGTTTCATTTTCTGTGGAGTTTTGCGGCTAAAGGCCAGAATTTGCTTGACCATATCTCTGGCGCGCATGCTGGCAGTACGAATTTCTTCCAAATTCTGCCTTGCAGGATTCCATTCCGGAACATCATCCATCGCCAGTTCAGTATTACCCACTATTATCCCCAGCATATTGTTGAAGTCATGAGCAATACCGCCCGCGAGTGTGCCGATGGATTCCATTTTTTGGACTTGCTGGAGCTGTCTCTCGGTTTCCTTGGCTTCGGTCACATCCCTCAGAAATACAACAATTCCAGCTCTGTTGCCTTCGTGATCATTATAACAGGCGGAGCTTAAGGTTATATCCAAAACCCTGCCGTTTTTAGTCCGTCTCTTGGTTTCAAAACCGGAAACGGATTCTCCTTCAAGAACCTGTTTAATACCGGCAATGGTCTTCTCCGCTTCGCTCTCAAGCATAAAAGGAATCTGTTTTCCTTTGACATCTTGCATGGTAAAACCAAAAATCTGCGTAAAGGCCGGATTGATATAAGTCGTCTCGCCATTAAGGTTATAGATGGCTACGGCGTCTGGGGTCGATTTAAGGAGGGATTCGTATAATTGTTCTCTTTTCATTGATTCCTGATAGAGGGTTCGATAACGAATTTCCGACCGTTGCAGCTCTAATTCCGCCTTCTTTAGGTTGGTGATGTCCAAAATAACTCCCCTTACCCCGTATGGTTCACCGTCTTTTATAATGGGGGAGTTGTATATCAAAGCGGGAAACTTCCTGCCGTCTTTTGTTAAACAAGTGTATTCATGATTCTCAAACTCTATCCCTCGAAGCGTCTTGCCGAAATTCGCAAGCCTCCTTTCTCTATCTTCGGGAATAATGACGTCTGCTATGGACACTCCTTTTTCAAAGTCTTTCCGGGTATAGCCAAAACTTTCATAACCTGCCCGGTTGGCGTATGTGAAATTTCCTTCCAAATCCGTTTCCCAGAGTGGCTGAGGCAGCATATTGGACAGGTCTTTGAATCGTTCTTCGCTCTCCCGAAGCGCGTCCTCTGCCTGTTTGCGATCTGTAACATCAAAAAAGACTCCATTCACATATTCAATCTCACCTTTATTATCACAAATTATTTGTCCTCTTTCCTGCACCCAACGGATACCTTCAACATTGGATGTGATCCTATATTCCCTGATGTATGATTTGTTTGTTTTCAAGGCCTGAATAAAGCTTAGCTTTGCAGTGTCGATATCTTCCTCAACAATAATATCAATCCATTTCATTCTCCTGGAATTAAATTCATCAACATTATAATCGGTGAATATCTCAATCGTATTATCAAAGAATTCGACAGACCAGTCCTTATATCCCCTGAAAACAGTACCCGGTAAATTTTCTATTAATAATCTGTAGTTCTGCTCACTTCCCCGCAGTTTCTCTTCCGCGGACTTGCGGCGAATAATATTACTAATTAGGACCGTAATCACAACAATCAAAAATGCAAAGGTTCCAATTATGCCCAGAACAATATTTTTATATTGATAATATACCGATTGGGGTTCGTTCAGAATGATACTTCCTTGGGGTAAAGAAGTCTCTGGAATGTTCCATCTTTGCAATTGCTGATAATTAAACATATAGGTATTCGGGCTTTCCAGCCTGACAGGTATATCTGCAACTTTTTGGCCTTCCAAGAGTTTCAGAGCAATTTCAGCTGCCTTTTCACCATGGTGTTTTCCTGATTGCACTTTACCACCAAGGATTCCATATTGAAGCATTGAATCAAGAACACCATACAGAGGGACCGCTGAATTTTTTGAAATATCGGGGTATCCTCTTTCCCATGGCACGAAAACACCATTCCTGTCCTTCAGCCATATACACAATAACGCAATGCTGTTATCGGGAAGGCTGGTAAGCCGGGCCAACATTTCTGAAGTTGTCAATTCGGTACCATCCAAATATATGAATTTCAGAGTTTCAAATTGAGATTCAGCTGCAGCGGCTTGCCTGATGTATGCCTGACCCGTTGTGGTGGCATCACATATAACTGCAACCTGCGTAATATCAGGATGAAGTTTTAATGCTGTGTTTAATGTGGCGGGGATGTTCGCATCCTGAACGATCCCGGTTATTTTTCCCTCATGCCCGTCAATCATTGAGGGGGTAAAATGATTAACACCCACAAATACAATGGGTGTATCGCCAAACAGGGATCTATGATATTTCACGGCAAAAAGGAAGGCGTTATCATCCGAAACGATAATGATATCCAAATTAATGTTAGTATATTTTATTTTCATTAGCCGGAAAAACGCCTCGTTATATTCATCGGTGTTAATCCTTTTTGAATCCATATATTCTATGAGGATTTCACAGTTTTCTATCCTCTCTGTGAAAGTCTTTTCTATGCCTTCGACTATGCCGTCGGTCCATGAATAGCCCTTATGATAGGAGTTTAGAATAAGGATCTGTTTCTTCTCGGCACTATGTCCAACTGCCGATACCATCACAAAAGAGAGACTGATTAGAAGTAAACTTGCTCTAGATTTCATGCAATATTCCTTCTTTTAAATTCCCTTTATGTAAGATATGGGATGCTGTAACCCTCCAGGGGCATCTAATCTTGCCAACCTCGGCATAATCTGTAAGCTTCATATTTAACAATAAAGCTCAAGCACTTTCTGCACGAACGCCCCTATCATGGATTGATCTTGAACAACATATTGAAAACGACCTTTCAGATCGTATCATTCCTTAAAGGTTAGAACCTGCCTGCAATATGAAGACCCTCCCGTACCGCCGCTGCAAATCTAACACTATGTTCGATCCCTTACGTTTAACGGCAAAGACAGAAAAATCGATGCCTTCACTCTCTGTCTCGCTGAGTTCGGCAAAATTTCGGTAGACGTCCATTTCCATATCGATAGTGGTGGCAGGAATGCCGGTTATTGCCTTCGGAGCGGGTTACAACCCTCGGCGATCGGAACAGGCACATTTAGGAGCGATGCCAGCACCTCAGGAAGTGCGCTCTCCCCTGCGGCCTGCAGGGTTCTCTGTGTACGCTTTGCCTGTCTTGTTCGCAAAAATCATCAAGGTTTTTCTCGGGTGTCTGTAAATCTTTTGGTAATGGTTTCATTGGTTTAATATTTTTTGAATCAGTAATTTTTGTTTATCATCGTCAAGGGTTCGCAGTAAATAGCTACGACTTCACCCTTGACGCCGCGGATCTGAGGCATCCTCGACTTTTGCAACGTTGAGGTAAAAATGGTTCTTAGCGTTGATTTCTTAATTTTTGAATGGTTTGGCATCGTCAGGGGAGTTCGGGTTCCATCTGGATTTTCTCTTAACATTGCAATATGATTGCCCTCACGTGCGACATTGAATCCAAAAAAACTGATTTAAATTGTTTCATTCTTTTGACCACATTTGAATTTGTTTCAAGATAGCTGACCAAATATATCACAATTGAAGTGTTAAAACAAAACGATTACCGTATATTTTTATACACCGGGCGCTTCAGCGGCGGGGCTTTAGACGCGTCCGACTGCAAGCGCAATGTTGGGCATGGCTTAACAATCAGCTTTTTCTTATCGAGAGTTGTTTATAAAACCGCGTTCTAAAGCTACTTGCCTTGCCAGGTAGATTTTTGCCAGGCTTTGATAAGGAACATCTTTTTTGTTTGCGAGTATTTTGAGCTCCGCCAACATATCCTCGGGCAAGCGAATCGAGATCGATTTTAGAGACGGTTTTAGTTTTGGAAATGAGACTCTCTTTAATTTTTCCGAATCAAAATAATCAAAGGGAGAATGAGTCGCCCAAAACTCCCGTTCTTCATCTTCGTCTTTAAACTTAGGGATTACTTTATCCATTTTTTTTATAAAACTTCCTTTCTTTTCGGTTCATATCCCTTGCAGATATAACCCCCAGCAATTTTTCTCGTTTTGTAAAGATGATGGTAAGAAAGCGGCCTGCATCGGTCTGGCCGAATGCCGCCCACCTTTTTTCCGTAAGAGAATGTTTGGAATCGTCTAAAATAATCAAGGGCTCATTAAAGAAAACTTGTTCGCATTCCCAGTTTTGGACTTGGTGTTTGATTAGATTCCTATCTAAATTACAATTACCATCATCCCATTGAAATCCGGTAAATTGCTCGAATTCATTTGTCATAATATACCACTGTATATCATTGCCATATACAATTCAAGTTTAATTTTGATGCCGGGTGAATTGTTATGAGAATTTATGATGCCCAACATCTTGGATTACTAGCAAAAAATGACGCAAAGCGGGCCACTATTTTTTGTCAAGTGCATCCAATTGTTCGGCTTCCTTAAGTTTATCAGCATCAATTTTATCTTGCGGTCTTGTGCTTGCCTCTTTTGCTCTGATAAGATCGGACCGTGAGCTGCATACACGCCGTTTGCATTATCTTGATCAGTCGCTATGAATATATCCAAATCTTTCGTGAATCTTGGTTCACTGTATTTCATTACCGCATATCCGCCGACTACGAGAAAGCGGATTTTATGCTTTTCGAAAAGTTTCAATAGTTCTCTGAAGTCTGGACTCGTCAGCATTTTTTCCTCGAATTAAAAAATAATCATTTAGCATCTCCGCTACTGCCTCAAAAATGGCAACATCTCCCTGAGATTGCCAGAAGCGGATATCAAACAATCTTTTATCATCTTCTATACGCTGGTAATTTTCTTTTATTTTTCTCATTTTATGACTTTCCTATTGGTTCACATTTGTGCTTCCCGTTGGCCCAACGCCAAGCTGAGGAGCCGGGAAACGATGACCGAAAAACTATGAAAAAGATAGAAAACCCGATTTTAGACTGACTTCCAAAAATGGCACAGCTCTGATTGAAAAAGGCGTGGCTCCACCAGCCTATTTTCATTACAGAAAATGGCTTCGGTATTATCTGGATTTTTGTCTTACTAATAAGAGTATTAAAATTTAGACAGGATCACAGGATAAAAAAGATATTTTTGCCTTTCCGGAAGAAAGGCAAAAAGCATAATCCCTCTTCAAGGGAAGGTGTTCAATCATTGTGCCAACAAGACAGTAAAGCAAGGGAAAAAGCACCTGTTATTGGCTTTTCGGCCCTTTTTTTCGGGGAAGCGAAATTGTGTTTTCACAGCTTCCTCTCTCCGAGGCGCAGTCTCTACCCTCCGTCCTGTAAGCCCTACGGGCTCTAAGCGGAGCCGGAGGCTGGAAGCCGTGAAAAAAAATCAAGTCAATCCAGTTAATCCTGTCAGAAAACGTGTTGGCTTTATGTATAAATAATTATGAACTCATTAGTAAATATCATCACGAACCGGTAAATAAGGAAGGTCTTGCGCCTTTTATTTAAAAACTGAAGGCCAAGAACCAGACAGAGCAACAACGGAAACAGGCATTAGATGCCATTTCCATGTTCTATCAAATAAAGAAGACTGTTCAGGGTAAGACACAAACATTAAAGAACAAAAATGAAAATATTTCAACAAATAAAGCGGCAAGGGAATTGGTCTGGCAGTGGTTTTCCCAGCAAAACTTTGACCTTTGTTCCGGATACAAAAGAATGATCGATTCAAAGTTGCTGAGGATCGTATTTGGCCGACATCCTTGCCTGTATTGATCATATAAATACTGCTTTACATGAGGATGACCAAAAAGCTTCTTTGTGGAAAGGCGTTTGATGCATTTTTGAATTTGAGGGTTTTTGGGCTTGGATGCTTGAGAATACCAAGGCTTGACTGGATTCTGGAAATATCCTATCTTGATGATGATATTTCTCATGTTCAACAGATTCTTGTAAAAGGTTCAGCACTACCTCCTTTCTCTTTTTTTAAAGAAATATCAGGCAGATGATGAACTTAGATGTCTCTTTAGTCAATCATCGTTTTATGTCGTACAGTTATGCCGAAAATGAAAGGTGTATAAGCTGTTTGTATTTTAAGCATCCGGGAAATGTTCTGATAGTCAAAAACCAGACCATGAAAAATTCGGAAAGTCATCATAGAAAGTTCGGAACCAAAGGGATTGCGCAGGAGAGGAAAATTGAAAGTCGGAGTCGGATATCACAACCAAAAAAATTCTATTTCATTGGGTAAAAAAGTAGCTGAAAATGCAATAAAAAATGGCAAAATCAAGAGGCCTGCCCTCGTAACAGCTTTTTGCAGTGGCCAGGTTGATCATGAAGAATTTTTTAAAGGTCTGCAAATTGTTGTCGGAAATCAAGTGCCAATAATAGGCGGTTCGTCCATCGGCATAATTACGAATGAAAGTCTTTCATATGATGGTTATCCTGCCGGTGCTGCCATAATAGAGTCAGAAACCATTCAGCTTAGAGTAGCTTCAGAAGACGATCTGGATAAAAATGAAAAACTGGCAGGTCAAAAATTAGCCAAAAAATTATCAGACAGTATAGATGGTAAAGTATTGTTAATTTTCTATGATTCAATAAAAACAGAACCAACAGAAACTACTCCGCCTGTTATCAACGCATCCCCACCGCTAATAGAAGGTATTGAAGAAACGCTGAAATCAAATGTGCCGATTATAGGTGGGGGAGTAATAGGAGATTATGAATTTAACTATACAAAACAATTCTGCGGTTCGTATGTTGGTGATCAAAGTGTTGTTGGGGCTTTATTAGGGGGAGATTTTAATCCGTATTTTCGAATTATGCATGGTTGTATACCCAAAGATGGAATCTATCACACCATAACCAGAATTGAGGGACCGGTTATTTATGAAGTGGATGGAAGGCCAATTGTTGATTTAATTGATGACCAATACGGCAACACGGAGTGGCGTAACCAGGTACCTGTTGGGCGCCTGACAATCGGTGTAAACCACGGAGAAAAATACGGAGACTTTAAAGAAGAAAATTTCGTAAACAGACTGATTACAGGCGCCCTGCCTGATGGCGAGGGTATTGTCATTTTTGAACCGGATCTAAAAGAAGGTACGGAAATCCTGTTCATGTTGAGGAATAATAAAATAATGATAGAGTCCGCAAGAAAAAATTCAGCCGGATTGCTGGAAAAAATAATTGCGAATGGAGAAAAACCTGTTTTTGGATTATATATCGATTGTGCTGGTCGGACAGCAAAAGCTTCAGACACATTAACCGAGGAAGCATCTGAAGTGCAGGATGTATTTAATCAATATAACACTCCGTTGCTTGGATTTTTTTCCGGAGTAGAGGTTGCCCCCCTTCTTGGAAAGAGCAGAGGTCTTGACTGGACAGGAGTTTTAATGGTTTTGGTTAAAGGATAAATGAAAACATGAGCGAATTTTCAAAGATTGAATTGGAACAAAAGGTTGAAGAAGCAAGAAAAGAAATTGAACATTACAAAAGAATCTCAGAAGAAACCGGTAACCTTTTCTTAAGAGAAACGGAAGCATTATCAAAACTTATTCTCTGGCGCAAGCAGGCCGAGGAGGAACTTCGGGAGAGTGAGGAAAGGTTTAAGTTCCTCGCAGAGAAGATGGCCGATATCATCTGGACTGTAAATCGGGACTTTCAAACCACCTATGTGAGTCCTTCCATAGAGAAGATACTTGGTTTTACACCCGAAGAACGAAAACGGCAAACCTTGGAGGAAATAATCACTCCGAGATCCCTGAATAAGGTCCGGATGATGTTTCTGGAAGAGTTGCGGCGCGACGAAGCGGGTAACGCTGACCTGGATCGGGCTGTCATCATTGAGGTCGAATATTACCGTAAAGATGGATCTACCGTCTGGATGGAGAATACCGTGAAAGCAATGCGTGACAATTCGGGCGCAATTGACGGGTTGTATGGCGTCTCGCGGGATATTACCGAACGAAAAATAGCAGAGCAAGAGAAGACCAGACTCCAGTCTCAACTCCAGCAAGTACAGAAATTGGAATCCCTGGGCACACTCGCAGGCGGCATTGCCCATGACTTCAACAACATTCTGGGGATAATAGTGGGTAATACTGAACTGGCAATGGACGATGTTCCGGACTGGAACCCCGCAAGGCACAATTTGGAAGAAATTCGTACTGCCAGCATGCGCGCCAGAGATGTGGTCAAGCAAATTCTGGCCTTCAGCCGCAAAACTCCACAGAAAATGAAACCGGTTAAAATTATTCCAATTATCAAAGAGTCTCTCAAGTTCCTGCGATCTTCAATTCCAACAACGATCGAAATTCAACAGAATATTTCAAGCGAGTCTGATACCGTTCTTGCAGATCCGACACAAATAAATCAGGTCTTCATAAATCTTTGCACCAATGCAGTCCATGCTATGGGAGGAAAAGGGGGTGTTCTGGAGGTTAGGCTTGAAAATATTGAATTACATGCATGTTCTTCGATGGATTACTGTGATTTATCTTCCGGGAAATATGTAAGACTGATAGTAAACGATACAGGTCATGGTATTGAACCCAAGATCTTTAAGCGGATCTTTGACCCATATTTTACAACCAAAGGAGTCGGTGAAGGTTCAGGAATGGGACTGTCTGTGGTCCACGGCATAGTAAAAAGACACGGCGGCGGTATCTCGGTAAGTAGTAAGCCAGGAAAAGGAACCATTTTTCATGTACTGTTTCCATGCATTGAAGATGAGCCGGAACCGGAAGTTGAGATCGCTATTAAGATTCCCGGAGGCAACGAGAGAATACTTTTTATCGACGATGAGAAGGCTATGGTCGATGCAATTCAACCGATGATAAAACGCCTGGGATATAAAGTGACTGCGAGAACGAGCAGCATTGAAGCCCTGGAGGCTTTTCGTGCAAATCCTGACAGATTTGATCTGGTCATTACCGATTTCACCATGCCCAACATGACAGGTTTGGAACTGGCTAAAGAGCTTTTAAAATTACGCTCTGATATCCCTATAATTCTTTGTACCGGTTACAGCGAACATATAAATGAAGAGAAAGCGAAAAAAAATGGGATTCGTGCTTTTGTTATGAAGCCTGTTGTTTTGGATGAAATCGCAAACACTGTCCGAAAGGTTCTGCATGTTGACTAAGAAACAAAACTTATTCCAGAAAACCCTCGTGGCAGGAATGCCGGTTACCTTTCAAGCTTATTTTGTGTTGGAAGAGCGAGGCGTACAACGAGTAAAAAGCCCGTTAAAATTTCAGGTTCTTTAGCGATTGGTTTTTTCCGGTTTATCCGCGTTAGGTTCTCAAGGGCGGGTAATCAAGTGGTTATCAGTTTTTTGATTTCATCCAAGAGCGGCGGCTTTAAGGTCCGCCATTTGGGTTGTATGGCTTTGTCTTCATGCCATGTGAATTCAACAGCATCAAATTTTTCCGGAATCACACGTTTGCCATCAACACCATATTTATTCTCCGGATAATATTCTATCCAGAGCATACGGTGCGGATCCAGGTTAAATTCCTTTGCAACCATGGTGACCACGTGGCTGGTAGCAGCCCTTACCGACATTCTACTCCCCGGGACATCTGAAACCAGCACGATAATCGGTCTCAAGTGCATCAGAGTTTTTTTATCATCTTTTTTAAGATCATAGATCCGGAGTCGGCACTTCCCGCTTCCCAGCATGAATCTGCCGCCCCATCCTCTCCATGAAAATATATCATCGTATATAAGCATGGTTCTTCCGAAAAAAACGCTTACCGGGTGTGCCCGGGTATGTCATAGGTGGTGCAGCTCCCGCTCGAGCAGGTCCTGCTCTGAGTTTTAACCTTGGTGCCTGCGGAACCATAGCCCATGGTGTAGCTGGTGGTACTCAGAACCCGTTCCAGTTCCTCGCTGCCGCACTTTGGACACTTTAGTTCAATTTCATCGTCTTGATTCATGACAAGCATCTCAATGAATTCCTCGCATTTTAAACATTTGAACTCAAATATCGGCATGGTTATACTCCTTTTTGCAGAATATCTTTTATCATATTTTCGAAATTGTCAAGGTTTACCATCTACAGGCAACGTTACCTCAAACACCGCACCGGCTCCGTCACTGTCTCTGAGTTTTAACGTGCCCCCGTGTTTACGGACAATTTCGTGACAGATATATAATCCAAGACCGGTTCCCTTGCCAACCTCTTTTGTGGTGAAAAAGGGCTTGAAAATATCCTGCCGCATGGATTCGGGAATGCCGGGCCCGGTATCTTTACAGGAAAAAACCACCTGGCGGGTATCCGGGTCAAACCATGTATCAAGGGTTATGACTCCCTTGTTTTGGATAACAGACTGAATGGCATTTTGAATAATATTCACCGCCACCTGACCCAAATTGGCAAAATTTCCCTGAATATCCGGGAGGTCCGTGTCATAATTTTCCGCGATTTCAATACCGTGATGTTTGTACTGGTTGTGCATAATCCGCAACGCATCTTTTACCACCGAATTCATGCTCACTGCTTCCGACCAGGTCTGGGTTTGCCGGGAGAGCCCTAACAGACTGGCCAAAATCGACTTGGCCCGGCCAAGCTCCTTGTCGGCAAACTTCAGATCGTCTATCAAATCCGGATCAAAAGGGCGGTGTTCATCCCACTGCTCAATATCTTCAATGGTAGTTTGTACCAGGCTGATAACCGTTGTTAAGGGATTGTTCAATTCATGGGCAGCGCCGGCAACCAGTTGTCCGATTGCGGCCAGACTTTCCGATCGGATTAACATTTCCTGGGTTCGCTCTTTTTCAGCTAGAACCTGTTTAAGATCTATGGTCCTTTCTTCGACCTTTTTTTCAAGATTCTCCTTTAGATCATTAAGCAGCTTATAGGAACGGGCATTCTCAATGGCCAGTGAACTCTGTCCGGCAAGCGTTTCAAGAAGATCCATATCTTCATGCGTAAAAAGATCCCCGGAGAGCTTTTCCCCCAGAGCAATAAATCCGTTCAGGTTTTCCTCAAAAATCATGGGGAAAATGATTTCTGCGTTCAGTCTATCCATATCTTTGAGTATATCCGGTATCTCCGGCACTGAAATCTTTTGCTTGAGATTTTTCTTCATAACAGGCTGTGGATGATTTTTTATGAATTTTATCAAGGGAGTTTCCGTGTTTATCAAATTGGAGCGCCCCGGATCAACCGGTTTCCCTCGGGAAGTAAAATTTATAAAACTCGATCCCGATCTTTCTCTCAAAAAAAGCGTACAATGACAAACCTTCATGGTATCGACAACCGTATCCATCAGAAGTTTGCCGATCTGATCATAATCGAGCACGGATACGATCAACTGGCTGAGCCGTTTGATGGTTTTCTGATAATCATATTTGCCTTTGTAGAAGATGTGATCGATACCCACCTGTATTTTTGATTTCAGCGGTCCGAAAACAAACGCAATCAAAAGAAAAAAGCATATGGGAAAATAAATGGAATCCGAAAAATTAAAATTCTTAAAGACCTTGTCCGCAATAATGATGATCAGAGCATACAGACAGGTTAAAAATGCGGTCAGAATTGAATAGATAAGACTCTTTTTAATAAATATTCCCGTGTCAAGCAGATCGTGCTTAAACAGTCCCACAGCAAAAACGATAAGGGGAACAAAGCTCAAATTTCCAAGGGGATATACCGAATACCCGAAGATCGTTAAGACATTAAACCCATTCAATACGCCCATAGTACCGAATCCGGCAAACAAGTATTTAAGCCGGTTTTTGTGGGAACTGTTTATTTCTTTGCGGATCGCATTCACCAGTAGGATCAGGACATAAAAGGTAGCTGAAAACACGGCCAGTCCTGACAAGATATAAAGATCTCCGGCGGTTGGAAAATAACCGAAATAATGCTTCTGCATGGATTCAAGAAAATAAGAAGTCGGCGTAAGGCACATCAGAAAAAATGCATAGGCATATGCACCCCGGATAAGCCATTTTCGGCCCGGAATATTGAGATAGGTGTGAAAAAAATGAATGTATATGGAGAATGCATATACAACAAAAAAATGGGCGGTACGACTGACCCAAAGAGCGGTTTCGGCAGATGTTGCAGTAAATGCATAAAGTATGTCGATATAAAGAAAAGAGCCGAGTATGCAGATCGTAAAAAAAAGCAGGTTGGTTTTGGTTCTGGGGGCGCAGAAAATAGCCAGACCGGCAAGCCCGAGAAAGCAGCAAAATGTCAGAAATGGTGGAATGCTATAAAACGTCATGATATCTCTAGTGAGTTCGCTTGGCTCATAATTGGAATGTTGGAATACTCCATCATTCCATCATTCCATTATTCCATTTGCGAGGCAAATAGATCATTCCTCAAAAATCACGATTAATTTTAATCATTTTATAATTTCCGAAATGTCAGACTGTGTTGTTCAGCATCTCACGGGCATGATTAAGTGTGGCGCGGGTAATTTTTTCCCCTCCGAGCATCCTGGCAATCTCTGTAACCCGTTCCGACTCGGTTAAACAGGTTATGGTGGTTGTGGTCCTCCCCCGGAGCACATGCTTTGAGATATTGAAATGATGGTCGCTGAACTTTGCGATTTGAGGCAGATGAGTAATACAGATGATTTGATGGTGACGGGCGAGGGATGACAGCTTTTTCCCCACGACCTCTGCCACGCTTCCTCCGATTCCCGCGTCAACCTCATCAAAAACGATGGTCTCCAATGATTCACTTTGGGCCAGTATGGCCTTTAACGCAAGAACAACCCGTGAAAGTTCTCCGCCCGAGATAATACTGTTGAGGGGTTTGAGCGGCTCTCCCACATTCGGAGCAATCAGGAAGGTTATGCGGTCGATTCCGGTCTCAGTAATGACGCTCTCTCGGGTTGTAAGACAGGGTTCTATATATTCATCCACAGGTACGGTTCCAAAGAAAATCTCAAACCTGGTTTGGGACATCTTAAGGGTGCCCAGTTCTTTTTCCACTTTTTCTGCAAGAGCGGCGGCCGTGCCTTTCCTTTTGGTTGAAAGGGTTACGGCCAGTTTGACCAGCTTGTCGTGCAAATCGGAAATTTTTTTTTCGGTATCCGCGATATCCTCGGATAGATTTTCGATTCCTGAAAGCTCACGGTCTATGGATTCGAGTTTCAAAAATACAGCTTCAAGAGACGTTCCGTATTTGCGCTTGAGCCTGGCCAGGGTGTCAAGGCGCGCTTCAACCGCTTCAAGACGGTTTTCGTCCATCTGTATATTGTTCAGGTAAGTTCTAAAGGCTTCGGCAATATCTTCGATATAAATGGCTGTTTCGGCAATACGCTCTGTTTTCGGAACCAGGACGGGGTCTATGCGGGAAGCTTTTTCAAGTTCTTTTTTCACCGCCACAAGGCGTTCAACAACCGCACCCTGTGCACTGTAAAGGATTTCAACGCTCTCGTGAACCGCCTGAAAAAGTTCTTCTGCGTTTTTCAAACGGATTCGTTCCTGTTCAAGCGCCACATCTTCTCCCGGAGTTATGAAGGCCTGCCGGATCTCTTTTTGCTGAAATTCAAGTAGCTGCATGTGTTCGGCGTGACGGGCCTTTTTGGCCTTCAGGTTTTCAAGGTTCCGCATCAACGGGAGTATGTCATGAAAACATCCGGAAACCTCATTTCGCAGGGAAATCAAATCTCCAAACTGATCGATTATCTCCAGTTGGTTTTCTTCCTTTAAGAGTCTCTGATGAGTGTGCTGACCGGATATGCTCGCAAGATTCTCGGTGACCAGATTCAGCAGTTGAGTGGTGGTAAGATGTCCGTTGATATAAACCCGGTGGCGGTCTTTGCGAGAAACAATTCTTCTGATCAGAAGTCCTTCATCGGGATGAAGATCGTTTTTTTCCATAATATCGGCCACCGTGCTTTGCTTTGCAATTTGAAACAATGCTTCGAGTTCCGCTGTTTGGCTGCCGGTACGAATGAGCCCGGCATTTGCCCGGCTTCCCAGTAAAAGATTGACCGCATTTATGATAATAGACTTGCCGGCACCGGTTTCGCCGCTTAAAATGTTCAGTCCGTCTGAAAAGGAGATCTTAAGATCATCGATTAACGCAAAGTTTCTAATGGAGAGTTCTTGAAGCATAGAGGCAACTTTAAAAATCCTGGCTTATAGGACCAAGCCAATCCCCCCTTGCGGGAGTCAAAGATAAATAGCTCTGCCTTAAAATTTTGTGTCTAAAATCACAAATTCCAAGCACCAAATTACAAATAAATCTCAAATTTTTACCCTGTTAAATCCCTCGCCTTGCGGGTGTCCACCTTTAGGCGGAATTTAACAGGGCGAGTATTCAACACACGGCGCAAGCGCCTGCGCTGCGCGTGACCTAAGCCCTGCATGACAAGATATTGTTTGTATTTTCGAATTTCGGTCATTGGATTTTTTTTTGATATTTGGAATTTGATATTTGGAATTTCAATAATTCAATGAAGCTCCAAAAAAACTAATCCTCTCTGGGGATAATCAAAACCTGATCCTTGGGCCCAGGATTTCTATTGTCCGAGTTGCCGGGCGGCGGAGAATCCGAGATCGAAGGCCTTTAAGTTTGGCTCGACAAATGCTTTTCGGGTTCTTTTTATTATCGCTTCCTTGACATTTTCGGTGGACAGAGGAACGGTTTGGGTTTGAATCAATGCGCCCAGCAAAACCATATTTACGGACAAAACGTTTCCGGCTTTAACGGCCATGGCCGCTGCATCAAACGCAATAAGCTTTGCCGTTTTCTTGCGAATCAACTCCTGGAGTTCATCCAGATCCGGATAAACACTTTTTCCCGTGGTCACCGTAAAAGACGGAAGTTTGGCCAGATTTGTAATGACAACCGTATTTAAATTGCATTTATTTAAAGCACGCAGGGTTTCCGACGGCTCGAACCCTAAGAGCACATCCGCCTCGCCGTCCGAAATTACAGTGCTTTGGGCATCTCCGAACACAATTGAGGATTCCACCACCCCTCCCCTTTGAGCCATGCCGTGTATTTCACTCATGCGCACATCAATATCTGAAAGCAATGCGGCTTCCCCGATAACCCTGGAAGCCAGAAGATTTCCCTGCCCGCCCACAGCCACTATTATTAATCTTGTTGTATTCATTTTCACTGTTCCGATTTTTCCAGTATTGATGTATTCGTAAAAATTGATGAACTCGCAAAAAGTCGTCACTCCGGTGAAAACCGGAGTCCAGATGGCCTGCAACTCCTTGAAAAGACTGGATTCCGGCTTCCGCCGGAATGACGGCCTCCGGCTCGGGGAAAAAACGGTATTTTATGACTTTCTGCGAGTTCATAAAAATTGGTTATTTGGAATTTTCATTAATTCAAAGACCCTGGGAATGGACATACAATCTCTAAGCCATTAACACGTACCCGTTTACTTTTTATCCCTAATAGGTAAAATTGCATGTTCCGGACAGATCTGGGCGCATACGGAACACCCCGAACACATGACAGGATCGATGTTAACCCGGTTATCCTCTATGAAAAAGGCCGGGCAGGCCAAATCATTAATACAATCTCTATGATTCTTACATTTATCACTGACAAAAAAAGGTTTGCCCCGGGCTTTTTTCAGACTTTTCGCGTACAGCACACACATTTCTTTGGATATCACCACGGAAACCCCTTTAAAGTTCAGGGCCTCTTTGACAGTGTCGATACTCTTCTTAACCCGGTACGGCCGGATAACCGCAACATGGGGTACCCCCACAGCCCGGACGATATCTTCGATAGACACCCTCCCATACCCGTCAATATCCAGTTCTTTCATATTAACACCCGGATTGGGTTGATGCCCGGTCATGGCCGTGGTACCGTTATCAAGAATGACCAGGGTGAAATTATGATTATTATAGACCGCATTAATTAAACCGGGTATTCCGGAATGAAAAAAGGTGGAATCTCCGATAAAGGAAATGACTTTTTTGCCGCTTTTTATTGAAAAACCACAGGATACTCCGGCAGAAGCTCCCATACATATCAGAAAATCTCCCATGGCAAGGGGCGGCAGGAATCCCAGGGTATAGCAGCCGATATCCGTGGGACAAATGGTATCCATACCCTCCGATGCCTTTTTTACCGCATAAAAGGTGGCCCGGTGAGAGCATCCCGCACAAAGGTTGGGCGGGCGATCCGGAATTTCAGGAACATCGGAAAGATCCGGAACCTTGGCCGGTGTATGCGCCACGTCAAAACAGGTTGCCATGGTCTGTCTAACCAGGGCAGGATCGAATTCATACAGCCGTGAGAAACAGGTTTGACTTTTCCCCAAAATCGGAAGGGTTAATTTTTCCTCCTGTGCCAACATCTTGACCGTTTCTTCCATAAATGGCTCCCCTTCCTCCACAACCAGCACTTTTTCACACCTCTTTAAAAACCCTTTGATCATGGTCCGGGGCATGGGATGCGAAAATCCGATCCGCAATATCCTGACTCGATGCCCAATGTTCAGGTCTTTGACGGCATCGGACACATAGTTGTAACTTACCCCATTGCATATAATTCCCCAGGTGCCGTTGCCCTTGACGAAATTGTACGCTGAATTTTCGGACATAGTTTCAGCGGTCTCAAGTTTGCTTAGCAGTCTTGCATGAAGATTTCTGGCAACCGCGGGTACGGGAACCTGATGAAACGGATCCTTGGAAATATCACCGCTGGTTTGTGGCGCCTCGATTGTACCAAAAATCACTGGAGCCGTGGAATGATTTACTCGGGTTGTGGTCCTGAAGATAACCGGTTGCTGAAGTTTCTCTGAAATATCAAAAGCATAAGCAACCATGTCTTTAGCCTCCTGAACCGAAGACGGTTCCACCACGGGTAGACCTGAAAATTTGCCGTAATACCGGTTGTCCTGTTCGTTCTGACTCGAAAACATATAGGGATCATCGGCAGTAACGATAACAAGGCCGCCCTTAACGCCAATGTACGCAAGGGTCATAAAAACGTCCGCAGCCACATTCATTCCAACGTGCTTCATGACACACATGCTGCGAACACCGCAATTTGCCGTAGCGGCCGCCACTTCAAGCGCCACCTTTTCATTGGTGCTGAATTCAAAATAGAGGGGGGTTTCCCGGGATATCTGGAAAAAATTGGTTGATATTTCTGAAGAGGGAGTTCCGGGGTATGTTGTTGCAACAGCAACTCCGGCCTCAATCGCCCCCCGGGCAATGGCTTCGTTGCCCAAAAGCAGCATTTTCAGACCGGGATGTTCCGTGAGCAATGGGTGCATAGTACCTTCCTTAAACCTGATATGACACTTTTTATTTTTCGTACCGTGTTATGAAGGACTCATATATCAGCACCCCTTGACGTGTAAAGAATTTTCTTGGGATGATCAAGGGATTGAAAAAACTTTACAAAGATTTCACCATGATTTATAGTAATGATCTCGGTAACACCTATATTTGTTGGTCTTTAAATGAGTTGTGCTATGAAATGAGGTTTGAATGAAAAAATTGACGACTCTTGTTATTGCCACCAGTAACAAAGGCAAAACAGCAGAAATCAAGGATCTTTTGAAGGGGTTTCCGGTTGACATTAAAAATCTGGATGATTTTGGCCCCATCCCCCCGCTCAAGGAAGAGGGTAAGACTTTTGATGAAAATGCTTATCAAAAAGCGAGTTTCGCAGCCAGAATTCTCGGGTTGCCAGCACTGGCCGATGACTCAGGACTTTTGGTCGAGGCACTGGAGGGTGCTCCGGGAATCCATTCCGCACGCTATGCAGGGAAACATGCAACCGATGAACAGAGGTATTTGAAACTTCTTGACGAAATGAAAGGAAAATCCAACCGAAATGCCGCCTTTGAATGCGTTATCTCCATAGCGGTTCCCACAGGTTATGCCCTGACGTATGAAGCTCGCTGTCAGGGCCTGATCACGGAACGCCCTGCCGGCTCAAATGGATTCGGATACGACCCGATTTTCTTTTATCCGCCCTTAAATAAAACCTTTGCTCAGTTAACCAGAGAAGAAAAGAGCCGTGTCAGCCATAGAGGAAAAGCCTTTGTCGAACTCAAAGACGAGTTTGACAAGGTCTTGATCTGGATCCGTCAAAACATGCCGGTTCAGGAAATAATACATGGGTAAATATTTTTTTATAACTTTGCACCAACTGAAAAATCCATACCTATGATTGCAGATCTGATAAAAAAAAACAGAAGCTGTCGAAGATTTTACCAGGACCATGCCGTAACTCCGGAAACCTTGAAACAGCTGGTGGACCTGGCAAGGCTTTCCCCGTCAGCGGCAAATTTGCAGCCATTAAAATACATCCTTTGCACGACCCTTGAGAAAAACGCCCAAGTATTTTCATGCCTTGGATGGGCGGCATATCTAAAGGACTGGCCCGGCCCCAAACAAGGAGAACGGCCCGCAGGATATATTATTATGCTCGGTGACAGCGAAATATCCAACCCCTATATTGGATACGATTGTGGTATTGCCGGCCAGAGCATTTTATTAGGTGCCAGAGAAAAGGGGCTTGCCGGATGTATGTTCGGAGCAATAAACCGTCAACAGCTCGGAGAGTTGCTGAATATAGACATACCGTTAAAAATACTTCTTGTAATTGCAATCGGAAAACCCAAAGAACAAGTTGTGACAGAACCTGTCGGTCCCGATAATAATATCCGGTACTGGCGGGACAATCAGGGGTTCCATCATGTGCCCAAAAGAAATCTGAGCGATATTATCGTCGATTCAATCTAATAAAGGAGAAACCGAATGTTGGAAAAAAAGAAAGGAATAGACATCGTAGTTGAAATCGGGGGCATCACCACTTTTGAAGCGGCAAGCAAGCTTTTTGAAAATAAATTGGACCCAACCCATCTATCCCGGATACAACAAATAACACATCCCGAAGTTGTTATTAAAATCGCCAATGCAGTTGCCATGTGTGAACCGGACGCGGTTTTTATCAATACCGGGTCTAAAGAAGATAAACAGCAAATCAGGGAAATGGCCATAAGCAAGGGAGAGGAAGCCAAACTCCCCATGGACAACCATACCATCCATTTTGATCTCAAATACGAACAGGGCCGAATCATAGACCGTACGTATTATATTACCAATCCCGGAGAACATGTCAGTTCCCTGGCCAACAAAATGGACAGGGCCGAAGCGCTCATAGACATCCGGGATAAAATGACGGGTATTATGCATGGAAAAACCATGATCGTCGGCTTTTATATGCGCGGTCCGGTGGGTGCACCTGCATCCAATCCCGCTCTGGAGATTACCAGTTCATTATATGTGTCACACAGCGCGGAAATCCTATACAGAAATACATTTTCCGATTTTGATAAAGAAGTTGATCGTCTGGGACATTTCTATACCAATATCCACAGTGAAGGTCTGAACCGGCTTGAAGATCTGCCCAACGCACGGGTATTTATGGATCGAAGTTATCAAACCACCTACAGTTTTAACTGCACGTATGCCGGGAATACGTTGCTGTTGAAAAAAGGGAATCACCGGTTCTCCGTGGACAAGGCCGTGTATGAAAACAGGGGCAAGGAGTTGTCGGAACATATGTTTATTACCGGAATAGACGGGCCCGGAAATCGGATAACCTGGTGTGCCGGCGCCGCTCCCAGCGGATGCGGGAAAACCACCACAGCCATGGCAGGCAACCATTTTATCGGTGACGATCTGGCACAAATGTGGATTGATGAAACCGGCGCCATATGTTCAATAAACCCGGAATGCGGTATTTTCGGTATTGTCGAAGATGTGAACTGGGAAGGCGATCCCCATCTTATGGATCTTCTTCGAAAGCCCGGAACAGAAGTGATCTGGTCTAATGTTCTCATTGACGACAACGGTGTTCCCCGATGGACCGGGGATGGTGAAGAGCCCCCGCTTAAGGGAATAAATTTTCAGGGTCCATGGGAAGCGGGGATGACCGATGAAAACGGAAAAAAAATCCCCATATCCCATCCCAACGCCAGATGCACCCTGACCTCGTCAGACCTGGTCAATTATTCTGAAAGGGCGGAAGATCCTAAGGGTGTGGAAACCCGGGTGATTACCTATAGCGGTAGGGACAGCAATACCATGCCGCCGGTCTGGGCCGCTAAAAATTCGGACCAGGGTGTGGTCATCGGTGCGTGTATTGTGTCTGCCGCCACAGCCACTGAAGTGGGGGCAACCGGTGTTAAACGGGCGCCCTGGGCCAATGCTCCCTTTATCCCGGGCGCATTGGCCGATTATATGGACGCTCAATTTCAGTTTTTTGGAAATGAAAAAATTGCAAAGGATAAAAAACCGGTACTGGCAGGATTGAATTATTTTCTGACCCATGAATCCAGAGGGGGCACTTCCAAAAAACTGCTCGGAGAAAAAAGAGATGTAAAAGTCTGGCTGGCCTGGCTGGAAAGACATGCACACAACGACGTCGATGTCATTAAAACCCCCATCGGAAATCTTCCCAAGTTTAATGATCTGAAAAACCTTTTTCAATCCATTATTAACAAAGAATATACTCAAGATCTGTATAATAAGCAGTTTTCCTTGTATATTAACAATATTGTTGCCAGAATAGACATGCAGGTAGAGGCATATGGAAAAGAACCTGATCTCCCGGAAAGACTGTTCGAAGTTCTAAACAAACAAAAGAAGGGTCTCATGGCGTTAAGAGACAAATATGGCCCGATTGTAACGCCGTTCCAGCTTGAGGAAGTATAATATTAATCCCGTTTTTAACGTAATTTGCAGCGGCCGCATGCTGATCGCTCTTGTGATGGGGTTTTCCTGCGGGTTGCCGCTTCTTCTGACCCTAACCGTATTGCAGGCATGGATGAAAGAGCAAGGGGTGGATCTGACCGTAATCGGAATGATGTCCCTTGTGGGTCTTCCCTATACGTTAAAGTTTCTCTGGGCGCCGGTTATGGACCGTTTTACGCTCCCTTTTCTGGGCCGCAGAAGAGGCTGGCTCCTGGTGGCTCAGTCAGCCTTGATGGTGTCGATATCCGGTCTGGGCTTCACTGATCCCGGGAAGAATCCATGGATGATGGCAGTTGCGGCATTTTGGGTAACCTTTTTCAGCGCTTCACAGGACACTGTCGTTGATGCCTATCGAAGAGAAGATCTCCCGGATCAAGAGCTGGGGATAGGCTCTTCGCTGTATGTCAACGGATACCGGGTCGGAATGCTGCTCGCTTCCGGCGGCGGGCTGATTCTGGCAGATCATATGCCGTTTTTCATGGTCTATCAGATCATGGCGGCCTGTATGTTGCCCGGTGTTGTCACCACGCTTCTGGCGCCGGAACCTAAAATTGATGAGGGAACTCCGCAGAGCATGAAGCAAGCGGTTTTTGATCCGCTCATCGAATACTTCAGCCGGCGGGGTGCGTTATGGATACTGGCCTTTATTCTTTTTTATAAAATCGGCGACACAATGGCCAGCAGCATGACCATACCGTTTTATCTGGATATAGGGTTTTCAAAAAGCCAAATTGGTGCCGTAGTAAAGCTGTTCGGCTTCTGGGCTACCGTAGCCGGGACCTTGATCGGCGGGGGGATCATGCTCCGTCTTGAGATCAACCGAAGCCTGTGGATTTTTGGGTTTCTCCAGGCCTTATCCACCGCCGGTTTTGCGGTTTTGGCCCGCGTGGGCCACAGTCTTCCCCTATTGTCGACAGTTATCGCTTTCGAGAATCTCAGCAGCGGAATGGGGACCGCCGCTTTTATTGCCTTCATGGCAAGCATTACCCATAAAAAATTTACTGCCACACAATATGCGCTGCTCAGCAGCCTCATGGGAATTCCAAGGGTAATGGCTTCGGCGCCGACCGGTTTTTTTGTCAAGAACATGGGATGGGTAAGTTTTTTTATTGCCTGTACGCTTATCGCTGCTCCCGGTATGCTCCTTCTTTTAAAATTTGCACCCTGGAATCCCCAAAAAATAGAATGAAACTATGGAAAACAAAAAAGTCATCGCGAGAATTGAAAATCTTCGGCAGATGAGGAAAAAAATCGTTTCCATGTCTCCTGAAAACGCCTTGAATGCTATTTTAGATTCGCCTCAACCCGCTGCCCTGATCCATTCCTTCCCCGAAGAGGATTTTTATTTTTTAATCCATGATATCGGGCTCGAAGATTCTTACCCGCTGTTATCCCTTGCATCCGACAGGCAGTGGGAATACATCATCGATCTTGAAGTGTGGAATAAGGATAGAATTGAATTGAAATCGGTTACCCGGTGGTTAGACCTTCTGTTTAAAACAGACCCGGATCGTTTTATAAAGTGGTCCCTTGACCAAAAAACCGAATTCATGGAATTGTATCTGTTCAAAAACATCGAAGTTAAAATCAGGGAGCAAGATCAGGATCCATCGGAATTCGGCGATGAGTGTTTCACCTATGACGATATGTTTTATGTGAGGTTCCTCGACGGCAGTTTCGAACTTGAAACCGGAGAAAGTGAATGGGACGACACCATAAAAAAAGGTCGCAACGCGTTTCTTTCACAATTTTTCAAGACCCTTGCAGACTTTGACCACATTACATATCAAAAGCTTCTCTTGGAGACGTGCAGCGTGATCCCCGCAGAAACCGAAGAAGAAGCCTATCGACTGCGCAATGTAAGACTGGCGGAAAAAGGGTTTCTGCCACATGAAGAAGCCATCGGCGTATATCAGCCCTTGAAGCCGAAAGATTTTAAAAAAAAGGACACAAAATTCACCACAGCAGATCCTGACCGGAAGCTGTTTTTTCCTGTTCCTCTCTATCATTCCGGAATGCTGGAGCAGGAAAATCTTTTTGCCACGGCCTTGAAAAAAATAGAAATAGATGATGTTATTGAACAGATTCAGACCGAATTCGCGGCACTGTGTAATCTTATCATTTCTGCGGATCAAAAAAATATCAGAGAAAAACAAGAGCTGAGAACGATTGTCAAAAAGGTCTGCGGATATCTGAATATCGGACTTGAACGGTTATCCCATGGCCACGGGGCTCCGGATGCCGGACATTGCACAGGATTGATACGCAACTACCCGCTTTCCGATATTTTCAAGGTCGGATACGGCATAGCCCTTGAGCTGAAATGGAAGGCCGAAAAATGGCAAAAGAAAAGCTGGTTTGAAAAACAAGGTCTGCTGCTGAGCTTCTGGGGTGAAGAAGGGCTGGGAGTACTGGGCGGACTGTTGATTAAAAAACCGCTGTTTTTTGACAACTATAAAACAGGGGTGCTCTACAGGGAATATATGTCCATGGAAGACATAAGGACTACGGATAATATATTGAGTGAAATTATCCTTTTTGACGATCTCTTTTCCTTAATGGCAATAAATCCCGAACCCGTTACCGACCGTTTTCTGACCTATAAAAATTTTATACTGACCCTCTGGGCAAGAGATTATCTCGGCCTGTCAGGAGAAATTGAAGCGTTACGTCTTGATGAGTTCAAAAGCCTGTTTAAGGATCTCTGGGCAGACCCAAAAAAGCCGTACCAAATAAAACGGTCGATGAAAGAATCGTTTTTGAGCTGGCTTTCAGACCGGACCAATTTCGCGAACTACGAAATTTCCCGAAAACTGGGCCATACTCTGGAAAATCTTTTCGGCGAAATCCAAAGCGAATACGGTAACGTATCAAGCAAAGAATTTGACCCCAGATATATTAATCTGTTTCTAATACAAGAAAAATAGGGAATAGATCAGCCACCAGGCACAAAGTCACAAAGAAGGGGTACAAGTTATAAACCGTGATCGAAAAGAGGAATTCGCAACTTTATCCGACGGCTTCATGTTCCTTATCCTTGGCATCATGATCATTTCGGGAATACTGGGCGGACTGGTGAATTTTTTTCTGTCGGAATATCAAAAACCACCGGTTTGCAGAGCCGGTCAATGAAACGCTTTCTCTTCTGATGGCAAATGGTCTGGTTGAGCAAAAATTAAACAGAGAAAACAAACTTCGGTTATACCTGACTCCAAAAGCAAAACAGATTCTTGATAAATTCGGCAAAAATGATATATTTCCATATTTACTGCTTAAAAAAAAACTCTAAAATGGGGATTGAGCTATGCAATCTTTGGCTGACACCTGGGTAAAAAATTTTCGGTCCGTTGTTATTAAGATTAAGGATGGAACAACGATCACCGGCAAATTGAATATCGGCGATTTTCCGAGAGTATCAGATTTTTTCAAAAAATCACCGGATCAGTATTTTGTTTTGTCCGATGCAGAGCATAGAGGCATGTCCGGAAAGGTGGTTATTATAAACAAGAGTGAGATTATTTGGGCCGAACCCGAAGATAATTAAACGTCTCTGAAATTCTTCAATTCAGCAAAATCAAAAACTTATTAACATCCAAACAGTCCCGGCTTGCTCAAAAGCATCCACAAAATATCAAAGCCGGGTTCCGTGTTCATATGTATCTCAGAATCTTAACTATGACTTTGACCACCGCATATCAAGACTGGACGGCCCAGCAAGACCAATTGGAAAAAGATGACAGGGCTTGACTTGGAATCTTATGTCGATTATATCTTTTTTGCGTAATAAGCGGCTGAATTTTGCACGAGGCGGATAGTCTCACATTCAAGGTAAAAATTGACAACTGTATGGAGGAAACATCGATGGACTTTAAATATCATCTCGAAATCGCCTGGAAAATAACACTACAGTATATTGCTCCACTAATCTTCATGACTCTTGCCATGATTGCCATGAGCTTCATTACATTAGGTATCCTTGCGCCGGTAACAATGGCCGGCTATATGCATTCCATTCTGCTGTTGGTAAGAGAGAAACGCGAGCCCAAGGTTCAGGATATTTTTTCACAAATGAGACTTTTTTTTCCCCTTCTGGGCTTCGGTATTGTTGTTTTCATTATAACCATGATTGGAATGATGCTTCTTTTCCTGCCCGGTTTACTGTTTTTGCTTGCGGTCTCATTCTGCTGCATCTACATGTTGCCGCTAATGACGGATAGAAACCTGGGACTCATTGACGCTGTTAAACAAAGTTATTCAATAGTTACAAAAGAGGCCATTGTGGACCATATAGTGGTTTTTATCCTATTTGCAGGAATATCCATGATTGGGAGTTCCGTATTTATAGGGTCTCTTTTTACCCAGCCTTTGGCAACGATCTTTCTGATGTCAGTCTATGAAACGCTTGGAAAGACAAAAGCTCAGACACCGCCGGGTCCGCCGCCCCCTCAACCGCCCGTGACCGGCGAATAATTAAACGTTTTGGAAATTTTACAACTTATCGAAAACAAAGGCGTTTTAATGGTAACCTGTTCCCGGGCATCTCAAACTTGTGAGAAATCCAAGCGAAAATATGGACCTGAACAAAAACAAAATTTCCAAAAATGTTAAAAGCATACACCTGATCGCTGCCTGCGGGACCGGAATGGGCGCCCTTGCCAGTATGTTAAAGGATTCAGGCTATAGCGTAACGGGCTCGGATCACAAAGTGTATCCTCCCATGAGCGAGTTTCTTTCGAACAAAGGCATTCAAATTGCCGAGGGGTTTCATGGAAAGAATGTTTCATACGGTCCGGATTTGGTGGTTGTGGGAAATGCCGTATCCAAAGATAATCCCGAGGTGGTTAGAATGCATCAAATGGGCCTTGAATTTTGTTCCATGCCCCAGGCGGTCAACCGATTCGTTGCGGCGGGCAAAAAATCTCTTGTCATCACCGGTACCCACGGAAAAACCACCACATCTTCGATTCTGGCTTGGATTCTTTATCATGCCGGCCTTGATCCTGTTTTTATGATCGGAGGAATCGTAAAAAATTTTAACAGCAATTATCGGCTTGGAAAAGGAGATTATATTGTCATTGAAGGAGATGAATATGACACGGCTTTTTTTGATAAAGGCCCCAAGTTTTTGCATTATAATCCTTTCATGGCAATACTCACCGGTGTTGAATTTGATCATGCGGATATATTTAAGGATATCAATCAGGTCAGACAGGCCTTTGATTCCTTTATCTCCGGCATTTCTCCCCGGAGCACCCTGTTTGCATATGACAATGATAAAAACGTTGCCGATTTAATCCGCAAACGTCAGTGCCGGGTTGTACCCTATGGAACAAATGCGAACGCATTGTGGCGTCTGGGCGCTGTTTCCATTGATCCGCCGTGGACTCTTTTTGAAGTTTTAAAGCATAATGCAGTTTTCGGAAATTTTAAGACAAGACTGGTCGGAGAACACAACCTGTTAAATGCTTTGTCCGCCATTGCGGTTGCGGATAATTTGATGATCCCGGCAAAGGCAATGGCAACGGCTTTTGAAACATTTGAAGGGATCAAGCGGCGACAGGAGGTGCGAGGCCAGAAGAACGGTATTACCGTTATGGACGATTTTGCCCATCATCCCACAGCCGTTCGAGAGACCATCCGGGCGGTCAAACCGTTTTATCCACAAGGACGGGTGGTTGCCGTATTCGAACCCAGAACCAATTCCAGCATGCGCAACGTGTTTCAGGACACCTATCCCCTGTCATTCGACGATGCGGATCTCACATGCATCCGTAACCCTTCGCGTCTTGACAAAATTCCTCCTGACCAACGGTTTTCATCCCAAAAACTGGTGGCCGACCTCAAACACCTCGGCAAGGATGCGCACTATTTTCCGGATACCGATTCGATTATCTATTTTCTAGTGTCAGAAGCCAAGCCCGGTGATCTTATTCTGATCATGTCCAACGGAGGATTTGACAATATTCATGAAAGATTATTGGAATTGATTTAATCGTTCAGTCGGACTTTTGTATCCATAGAAAGTTGTGACCGTCCGTGGATTGCAGGGGGCAAAATTCTGAATAAGCGTCCATTCTCGTAACCGTTCACAGGTTCAGGGTTCAACGTTCAGGGTTAAGGACAAAGAAGGCATTGAAGATTCGAAGTCCTCATTACAAATGTTCATTTTCCCAGG